>JBEDCU010000229.1:0-4456 GCA_041176585.1 Pseudomonadota bacterium | reverse complement strand
GCACTTAGGCGAAGTGCTGTGGACTAAAGGCCGCAATGACGAAGCAAAAAAACTCTGGCGTGCTGCAGCGAGTAAAGATCCTAAAAATGAAACGTTAAAAAAGACGTTACAACGTTTGCGTATTAAGCTCTAAGAGTTCGATCGCCTTTGCTGACTAACGAGACGTTATGGGTTATTTAATTCTGGTACTCGCTCTCTTGCTAGGCGCTTGTCAAACTACGCCTAGCATCAAAGCCTCTTCAAGCGTGGCACCTTACTACAAGGCCATTAGTTTAAGCGGCAGACTCTCGGTGAGTTACCAACAACAAGGTAAAGCACAATCCCTACAAGGTAAGTTTACGTGGGATCAAACTGCCAACACCACCAGCATTGCGCTATTCACACCACTCGGCCAGACGATTGCGCAAATCATGATCGAGCCTGAGCGCGCCATGTTGCAACAGACAGGTGAAACATTGCGTATTGCAAATGATGTAAACGCACTCACCAGTGATGCTTTAGGTTGGCCTTTACCTGTACATGGATTAAAGGAATGGCTACAAGGTTTTTATACCAATGCATTAGGTCAACAACAAGTTGTTATGCGTGATGCACAGTCTGGTTTTATCGATAACGGTTGGGAAGTGCAATACGTGTTGTGGCAAGAAGATGCATCAGGCTATCGTATTCCTAAACGCATAGACTTAAAACATTTTAGCAAGCGTCATGGTGAAATCAATTTGAAAATTGTGCTTGATAGCTGGACTCCAAAATGACGGTGCATTATTTCTCTGCGCCTGCAAAGTTAAATTTATTTTTGCATGTGGTTGGTCAACGCAGTGATGGTTATCATTTACTACAATCTGTATTTCAACTCATTGATTTACAAGATCAGCTTTGCATTCGCTTACGTGATGATGGCGCAATTCATTTGCTGTCTGATATTGCCGGTGTAGATCCTGCTACCAATCTCGTGACACGAGCTGCTCGCCTGCTAGAACAACGAGCACAGCAACGAGGATTGCAAATCCCAGGAGCTGATCTCTCACTAGAAAAGCAAATTCCCATGGGCGGTGGTCTCGGTGGCGGCTCCTCCGATGCAGCAAGTGCCCTGATCGCGCTCAATCATCTTTGGCAATTAGGCTTACATCAAAACGAACTAATGCAAGTTGGACTTAGCTTAGGCGCGGATGTGCCCTTTTTTTTGCTGGGTCAAAATGCCTTTGTGGAGGGAATCGGTGAGAGGCTTACCCCTCTGACGACTGAGGATGCATGGTTCGTGATTCTTCATCCTGGGGTGGCAGTACCTACGCCTCTGATTTTTGGCTCCCCTGATTTGACACGAGACACCAAGTCCGTCAAAATGTCGGACTTTTCTTCAGGGCTATTTTCATTCGGAAGAAATGATTTACAGGCAGTAGCAGAAAAAGCATTTCCAGAGGTTTTGGCAGCCGTAGATTGGCTAGGGCAGTTTGGAAACGCTAGGATGTCAGGTTCAGGAGCATGTGTGTTTGCCCGAATGACAGATCAAGCTGCTGCCAAGGCGGTTGTCCAGCAAGTCCCGCTAGGATCTGGATGGCAAGCATGGAGTTGCTCTTCTTTGCAACATCACCCTCTGGAAAGCTTGCTAAATAAGTAATACGTATTGTGTACACAAATTTTCGTCTGACGCATTAAGCTCGACAGACAGACCGGTTGTGTAGGGGAATCGCCAAGCTGGTTAAGGCACTGGATTTTGATTCCAGCATTCCAAGGTTCGAATCCTTGTTCCCCTGCCATTAATAGAAGCGCGAAACATCCAGTCAGGCCGCACGCTCCTAGCGAGCGAGCGGCTTTTGATCTTTTAACCTATCGCATCCTGAGGTCCTATGGTCCACGAAAACCTAATGGTTTTTACCGGCAGTGCTAATCCGGAGCTGGCTGCGGGCGTGGTTGGTCAGCTTGGTATCGCATTGGGCAAAGCGGTGGTATCGCGCTTCTCTGATGGTGAAATCGTGGTTGAGATTAATGAGAATGTGCGCGGCAAAGATGTCTTTGTGTTGCAATCGACTTGTGCGCCAACCAATGACCATTTAATGGAAATCATGCTGATGGTGGATGCTTTGAAGCGCGCATCAGCAGGCCGTATTACCGCTGCGATTCCTTATTACGGCTACTCCAGACAAGATCGCCGCCCTCGCTCAGCGCGTGTTGCGATCTCAGCCAAAGTGGTCGCTAATATGTTGCAAGAAGCTGGTGTAGAACGTGTGTTGATTATGGATTTGCATGCAGATCAAATTCAGGGATTCTTCGATATCCCAGTTGATAACATTTACGCTTCACCGATTTTGCTGACTGATTTAGTTGAGAAGAATTACGATGATTTACTCGTCGTTTCTCCTGATGTGGGCGGTGTGGTTCGTGCAAGAGCTTTAGCGAAACGTTTAAATTGTGACTTAGCGATTATTGACAAACGTCGCCCCAAAGCGAATGTGTCTGAAGTCATGAATATTATTGGTGAAGTAGAAGGACGTAATTGCGTCATCATGGATGACATGGTGGATACAGCAGGCACACTCACCAAAGCAGCAGAAGTATTGAAAGAGCGTGGCGCAAAGAAAGTGGTGGCATATTGCACGCATGCTGTGCTTTCAGGTCCGGCTGTTGATCGTATACAGAATTCGCCATTAGATGAATTAGTTGTCACGGATACGATTCCTCTTACCGCGCAAGCAAAAGCGTGCGGCAAGATCAGACAATTAACCTGTGCGTCCTTACTGGCTGAAACCTTTAAGCGCATTAGTCAGGGCAATTCAGTGATGTCTTTATTCGCTGAGGATGAAGCAGGTAATTAATTTTTTTGTAAACAGAATGTGAGTGCAGTGTGATGCTGTACTCGAATCTTCATCCTCTGGTCGCGGGGGATGACAATCTCGGGATACCCATCCCAATTTAGGAGTTAAACATGAAAGTTGTTGCTTTTCCACGTACTGAGCAGGGGTCCGGAGCGAGCCGCCGCCTGCGCAAAGCGGGTCATACGCCAGGTATTATTTATGGCGGTCCTGCTGCACCAGTGAATATCTCTCTTGATCACAACGCGCTTTATCATGCGTTGAAAAAAGAAGCTTTTCATTCCTCCATTCTCGACATGGATGTAAACGGTAAAGTTGAAAAAGTATTGCTGCGTGATTTTCAAGTTCACGCTTATAAACAATTAGTTTTGCATGCTGATTTTCAACGTGTTGATGAAAACCAAAAGATTCACGTTAAAGTGCCTCTGCATTTCATTCACGCTGATGTATCACCTGCTGTGAAATTAGGTGCCGGCATTATTAGCCATGTGATGACAGATTTAGACATTAGCTGCTTGCCTAAAGATTTGCCTGAATTCATCGAAGTTGATTTATCTAAGATGGAATTAGGCACCTCATTGCATTTAGCTGATTTAAAACTGCCTGCTGGTGTTTCTGCAGTTCATTCTAAAGACAATCCAACCATTGCTACTGCATCAGTACCTGGTGGTGGTAAGGCTGATGCTGCACCTGCTGCTGAAGCTGCGCCAGCACCTGAAGAGAAAAAATAATTCTGCTTTTTATTTACAGAATAATCAGCCCGCTCTGTTTGAGCGGGCTTTTTTTTATTTATTTTCGTCTGCTCTCTGCATTGACCATCAGATCTTAAATATTCAGTCCTCTCTAAATGACGGATAATACTTTTTATTCCATTCATCTGTTTTCTTATGTCCATACGCTTAATCGTCGGCCTCGGTAATCCCGGTAGTGAATACGAATTGACTCGACATAATGCTGGCTTCTGGCTCGTTGATCGTCTAGCAAGCTCTGGCTTACAACGTGAAGCGCGCTTTCAAGGGCTGGCAAAAAAATCTCGCATCGCAGATGAAGAAGTATGGCTACTCGAGCCGCAAACTTTTATGAATCGCTCCGGCCTATCTGTGGGTGCGTTGAGTCGCTTTTATAAAATCGAACCCGCTGAAATTCTTGTAGTACACGATGAGTTAGATCTCCCACCGGGATCAACCAAGTTAAAAAAAGGGGGATCATCGGGTGGACATAATGGTCTCAAAGATATTACTGCAGCACTGGGCACGCAAGAATATTGGCGTCTACGTCTGGGTATAGGTCATCCACGCGAATTACAACTACAGCAAGTGGTAGCTGATTTCGTGCTGCATAGACCACGTAAAGAAGAACAAGCATTGATTGATGAAGCCATAGACAAAAGCCTGTCTGTCATTCCCTTGCTATGTCAGGGCTTGTTTGAAAAAGCAATGCTAGAGCTACACACACGTTAGTCCACTATTCGCACAGAGTGCTTATAAATAACCCTGCCTAGATATTTGTAGATGTGTTCACAGCCCCTTAACCCACTGCGCTGCCAGAGTTTTGTTTTAAGTTAGCGCAGCATCAATCAAAAAGATTCACGATCTTTTATTATTATCAAAAAAATATTAATTAAGGCATTACTTTTTTGATAACCT
>JBEDCU010000228.1:0-5132 GCA_041176585.1 Pseudomonadota bacterium | reverse complement strand
ATTGTTCGATATTCGAACATCTCTACTAACAAGATCATGCATCTAATTTCAGATCTGCAAACCTCATCGACCGCCCGTCACATCTAATAGCGTTCCAGTCACATAAGAAGATTGATCAGACGCTAACCACAATACAGTCTCTGCCACTTCTTCCGCTGATCCACCTCGCTGCATAGGCACGCCAGCTTTTGCTCTATCCACTCTGCCCGGCTCACCGGCACTGATGTGTATATCGGTATAAATCAATCCTGGACGAACTGCATTCACACGTATGCCTTCGGTAGCGACTTCTTTCGCTAGCCCTATGGTCATAGAATCAACCGCACCTTTGGCAGCAGCATAATCAATGAATTCATTTGGCGAGCCGAGTCTAGAAGCGGCGGAAGATAAATTCACAATCACACCACCTTTACCACCGTGTTTGCTAGACATGCGTAAAACAGCTTCACGTGCACATAAAAATGATCCGATTACATTCGCATTCAAAACACGCTGCCAACGACCTAGATCCATTTGATCCAAGCGCATTTGTTTTTCTAACATGCCAGCGTTATTTACCAAGGCATGCAGGACGCCCATTTTTTCATCCACGGTTTTAAATAATCGTAAGACATCTGCCTCAATACTCACATCGGCTTGAATCGCGATTGCCTCACCACCGCCCTGCTGAATTTTTTGCACAATCTCATTCGCGGCAGCCACATTACCCAGATAAGTAATTGCAACACGATATCCTCGTGCAGCAGCAGCTAGCGCTGTTGCAGCGCCTATGCCACGACTACCACCGGTAATTAACATAATGGGTTTACTCATGATCTTGCCTCACAAATGTAGAATGCGAGGGATTCTAACTTGTTTGTCAGCGCGGCCCTGGGTTGTTACAAGCTTACTGAGACCATCATGCTTATTAAAAGAAAATCCATAGAAAAAACCGAGTCCTCGCGTCCAGCCAGAAAAAATGCACGTTATGCACCCATCACTCTGTCTGAACACAATGGGGTGCGCTATCTGCATTTCGGAACCGAATGGATACAAGGTGCAATGCGACTTCGTAAGCCAGACTCGTTAGAACTGGAATATGCCCAGCAAATGATGGCTTGGATGCTCTTCGTCGATCAACCCACTCGCATTGTGCAATTAGGTTTAGGCGCTGCCGCACTCACAAAATTTTGTCGTAAGTGGTACCCACAAAGTCATGTCACTGCAGTTGAACTAAATCCTTCTGTGATCGAAGTTTGTCACAGTATGTTCAAATTACCTGCTGATGATGATAGGCTGTCGGTGCTAGAAATGGATGCAATGGATTTTGTTTTAGACAGCGCGAATCATGATCAAATCGATGTTTTACAAATCGACTTATATGATGCCACTGCACGTGGCCCTATGTTGGATAGCGCAGAGTTTTACCAAGCTTGTGCTGCGTGCCTTAAGAAAAATGGCATGGTGACGGTGAATTTGTTTGGTGACCATCCTAGTTTTTTAAAAAATTTAAAAGCAATGCAGTTTGCTTTTCATACTGTGCTTTGTCTGCCTGAAGTACATCAAGGGAATGTGGTTGCATTTGCTTTCAAATCGCAACCCTTGCAAGATTTTGCTGAGCTCTATCAGCGTGCTGCCGTCATCAAAGATATTACTAAGCTACCAGCTAAATCTTGGGTCGATGGATTGAAATCATGGGATAAATAAACCGTTGAAAAATCTATAGTTCAGCGCTATAGCTTATTTCAAGGTTTTCAAAGTATCGCTCACATGTGGATAGCGCAGTTGTACACCTAACTCCGCCTTCATTCTATGATTCTGTAAACGGCGTGATTCAGACATAAATGACATCAACATAGGCGACACGTGTTGAGCGAGTTCGCTACGTGGCAACCGTGGCGGATGCGGCAACTGAAATGCATCTGCTACCAGATCAAAATACTGCGCCATCTTTAAATCAGAATCATCGACTGTGTGATACACCCGTTGAGCTTGAGAGCGAAATAATGCCAGTTTGATGATGGCGGCTAAATCATCGGCATGAATATGGTTGGTGTAGACATCATCTTCTGCTGCAAGCACAGGTGTTCCTTGACGCAGCCTATCAACTGGCAAACGATCAGCAGCATAAATTCCCGGCACTCGCAAAATGGCGCACTGCGCTTGAGATTTTTTTGCCCAAGCTCGCAAACTCTGTTCTGCATCGACCCTTCGCAAGGCGCGCGCATTAAAGGGAGCCACGGTTCTAGTCTCATCAAAACTCGCCCCACCGCAATCCCCATACACTCCAGTTGTACTGATATAAACGAGCTTGCCATGACGAGGTAAAATGGCGATAAGATTGCGAGTTCGTCTATCTAATTTGCCCTCTGCTTGAGGTGGCGCCAAATGGACTATATAAGGCGCTAATCCCACTAGCTTTTGTAAAGTATGGGGCTGATCTAGATTGACAACCAATGGAATAGCACCTGCCGCTCTCAGCTCAGTGACTCGAGCAACTTGACTGGTGGTGGCAAAGACGCGAAATTTATCCCGCAACAAAGGCAGTAGTCGCATTCCGACATCGCCACATCCCACTAGCAAGAGACGAGGACGTGCGATTTTTTTAATTTTATTTTTTTGCATGGACGAGATTGTATGACGGTTCAGGTAACAGTTCAGCCCAGTGGACGACAATTCACCTGTGAGACAGATGAATCTATCTTAGCAGCTGCGATAAGAGCTGGGGTAGGCTTGCCTTATGGTTGTAAAAATGGGGCTTGTGGTAGTTGCAAAGGCAAATTATTAGAAGGTAGCGTCACGCATCGGGATCATCAAGAACGTGCCTTATCTGCTGCTGAACAAACCGCAGGACAGGCTTTATTTTGCTGTGCTGTGCCCCAAACTGATGTCACGATTGAAGCCCGAGAAGTGATGGGTGCTGGTGATATACCGGTTAAAAAACTCCCTTCACGCGTCGCAAAAATTGAACGCGTGAGTGAGGATGTCATCATCATGTCATTACAATTGCCTGCGACTGAACGCATGCAATATAAAGCTGGTCAATACATAGAATTTCTACTTAAAGATGGTAAGCGCCGCAGTTACAGCATGGCGAATGCTCCTCACACAGATGAAAATATCTCGCTGCATATCCGTCATATGCCTGGTGGGCTGTTTACCGATCAAGTGTTTGGCACAATAAAAGAGCGTGATATTTTGCGTTTTGAAGGCCCACTTGGTACGTTTTTTCTGCGCGAAGAGTCAGATAAGCCTATCGTGCTATTAGCTTCCGGCACAGGCTTCGCACCGATTAAGGCCTTGGTAGAACATGCTGTGCACTTACAACTCACACGACCTATCACCTTGTATTGGGGTGGACGCCGTCCACAAGATTTATATATGCATGTACTGTGTGATGAATGGTCAAAGTCACTACCAAACTTTAGCTATGTTCCTGTTATCTCAGATGCATTAGCTGCAGATCAGTGGCAAGGTCGCACTGGTTTTGTACATCAAGCTGTGATGCAAGATTTTCCTGATCTCGCTGCCTATCAAGTCTATGCTTGTGGTGTACCGGTAATGGTAGAAGCTGCACGTCATGATTTTGTAAAAACATGTAAATTACCTGAAGAAGAATTTTTTGCCGATTCATTTACCTCGCAAGCTGATTTAGCAGCAACGTAAATCAATAACATATTCATACATTGAAAAATCACACATCATGAACAAGCCCGAGCACAACGTCTTCAGTCATTACAATACCGAAGCACTGCTTTACATTACCAATCGTCCGCCACTGGTGTTTACCAAAGGCGAAGGTATGTGGCTCACTGATCATAATGGCAAACGGTATTTAGATTATCTACAAGGTTGGGCAGTGAATTGTCTAGGTCATTCACCAGCTTGTATACAACAGGCTTTAGTTGATCAAGCTGCTAAGGTGATTAATCCTTCTCCTGCTTTTTTTAATGAACCTTCACTCGCCCTCGCTACCGCACTGACAGAACATTCTTGTTTTGATCGCGTTTTCTTTGCTAGCAGCGGCGCTGAAGCAAATGAAGGTGCAATCAAACTAGCGCGTAAATGGGGCAAGTTAAACAAGAATGCTGCCGGTGAAAACCGCTATGAAATCATTACCTTTGATCATAGCTTTCATGGCCGCACACTAGCCACCATGTCAGCCTCTGGTAAAGAAGGTTGGGGTTCCATGTTTGCGCCTCAAGTAGCGGGTTTTCCTAAAGCGCATTTAAATGATTTAGCGAGTGTAGAAGCGCTGATCACAGATAAAACAATCGCTGTGATGTTGGAGCCAGTGCAAGGTGAAGGCGGTGTAATACCTGCTACCAAAGAATTTATGCAAGGCTTGCGTACTCTAACTAAGAAGCACGGCATTCTGCTGATTGTTGATGAAGTACAAGCGGGTATGGGCCGAACAGGGAAATTATTTGCCTATCAATTGTCTGATATAGAACCTGACATCATGACATTAGGCAAAGGCATAGGTGGTGGCGTGCCTTTATCTGCCTTACTGTGCAAAGAAGAATATGCTTGCTTTGAACCTGGTGATCAGGGTGGTACTTACAACGGCAATCCATTAATGACAGCAGTAGGACTTGCTGTACTCAACACCTTAATCGCACCTGGATTTTTACAATCCGTGATTGATAAAGGTAACTATCTACAAGCAGGTTTAGAAAAACTCTCTGCTAAGCATGACATGCAAGGCGAACGTGGTGAAGGATTACTGCGTGCCTTGAAACTAGGATCACCAATAGGCGCAAAAATAGTGGAAATCGCACGTGACCTAGAGCCAGTGGGTTTGTTATTGAATTCACCCAGACCTGACCTGCTACGCTTTATGCCCGCATTGACTATTTCATTAGCAGAGATCGATCAGATGTTAGCCATGCTAGATGAAGTTGTTACCTCAATTAAATCTTAATCGCCCCACTCGCTTCAATTTCATTTAGGTCGGTAAATAGGCTAGCGAATAAGCTGCCGACCTAAAAACATTTCCGGAACAAAAACAATTCTCAAAGTAACGTATCAATTCAACTTGATGCGCTTACCTTGAGGAGAAAATAATGATTCCAGGAAAAATTAATACCCACTTATTTCAAGACTTAACCGTTCTCGCCAAAGCTAATCAAAAAGGCTCTGTTGTCTATATC
>JBEDCU010000227.1:0-4276 GCA_041176585.1 Pseudomonadota bacterium | reverse complement strand
AATCGCTTCTGCAATCGGAATCGATTTTGCGTTAGCCAAAGAACAGAAATCACCACCAGGGCAGCAAATAATATCGGTTAGCAAACCAATATTTGGTGTGGCTAATCCATGTTCTTTTGCTTCTTGCCACAGAGCGAATAATTCAGCTTGCTTGACATCCGCTAAGACTAGATTTTGTTCATGAGTGACACGCAGTTCACCAAAGCTATAACGACCAGATAAATCTGCAATGAAATCAATTTGCTCTGCAGTTGCATCGCCAGGTGGTGTACCTGTTTTTTTCAAAGAGAGCGTGACGATAGCGTAACCAGAAACTTTATGCGGTTTGACGTTACGCTGTACCCAGTTTGAAAAAGCTTTATGTTCAGTGCGTAAAGCGAGTAAAGCAGATTCATCATTGCTGAGTTTTTCATAAGCAGGTGGTGCGAAATAGCTAGTCACACGATCGAGTTCTTCTTGTGTGATGGTGCTTGGTGCATCTTGCAAGTCCAGCCATTCTTGTTCAACCTGACGTGTGAACTCTTCTATGCCTAAAGCCTTCACTAAAATCTTAATACGCGCTTTGTATTTATTATCGCGACGACCATACTCGTTATACACACGCATAATCGCTTCAACATAAGTGAGCAAATGCTGCCAAGGTAAGAACTGACGCACCACACTACCTAATATAGGCGTTCTACCCATGCCACCACCAGCGAGGATTTGAAAACCTAACTCGCCTGCTTCATTGCGAATCACATTTAAACCAATATCATGGATCTGCACAGCAGCACGATCATGTGTTGCTGCATTGATGGCAATTTTAAATTTGCGTGGTAGCCAAGCAAACTCGGGATGGAAAGTGCTCCATTGACGCAGTATCTCTGCAAACGGACGTGGGTCGATTAGTTCATCCGCAGCCACACCGCAGAATTCATCAGAAGTGATATTGCGTATGCAATTGCCAGAAGTTTGAATCGCATGCATTTCCACAGTCGCTAAATCAGCGAGTATGTCAGGACATTTTTCTAACTCTATCCAGTTGTATTGAATATTTTGACGGGTAGTGAAATGGCCATAGCCACGATCATATTTTCTTGCGATGTGACCGAGCATACGCATCTGAGTCGATGACAACAAACCATAAGGTATTGCAACGCGCAACATATAAGCATGTCGCTGCATGTATAAACCATTTTGCAAACGCAGCGGACGGAATTCATCTTCAGTCAATTCATCCGCAATGCGACGTTTTACCTGATCGCGAAATTGCGCAACGCGCTCTTTAACAATCTGATGATCATATTGGTCGTAACGATACATAGTAGGTCCTTATCCTATCGTGATCACAACATCAGCTTGACTGCTACGCCTGTCAGCGTCGTAGCGAGTAAGCCGCGTAAAAATTTTTCAGGCACTGAACGTGCAGCGAGTGAGCCGATGGTGATGCCAGGAATAGAACCCACCAACAGCATGAACAACAATTCCCAGTTAATTGAACCTAACCACCAATGACCAAATGCAGCTAAAGCAGTGAGTGGCACGGCATAAGCGATATCAGTGCCTGCGATTTCAGCGGGTGAGAGACGTGGGTAGAGCAATACCAAAATAGTTGCGCCGACTGCACCTGCTCCAATCGAAGAGATAGTGACTAAGGTGCCAATCACAGCGCCAGCAATAATTGTGGCTGCAATCTGCTTTTGACCATGCAATTGTTTTTCTGGATGGGCATTCATCCAGTTCTGCATACGACCACGAAACACAATTGCAATCACAGTCAGAATGACTGAGAAGGCGATGGAATAGCGAATGATTTGGCCTATGCTCTTATCTAGTGTGCCGAAATACTTTAGTGCCAATGTGGCAAGCACAGCAGCAGGTAAAGCACCGATACATAAATGTTTGACTATCTTCCAGTGCACATTGTTTTTTACTCTGTGTGCGACTGTTCCTGCGGATTTGGTGATGGAAGCGAACGCCAGATCAGTGCCCACCGCAACGGCTGGGTTGACCCCAAATAGCAGAGTTAATAAAGGCGTCATCAATGATCCGCCGCCAACACCGGTCAGACCGACCAGTAATCCGACCGCAAATCCGGACGCTACATAAGTTAAAGTCATAAAGCCTCGCGCGAAGAATCCGGAATGGTAATAAACTAACCCTTTATTCCAAACAACATAGAATTTATTTGCTTATATGCTTATCAGATATAAGCAGCAGCTTATGAGTAAAAGGTCGTAATAGATAGCAAAAAGAAAACTATTTGCTCTATTTTGCCTAAAAGGGAAGCCATGAACCTACATCAGTTCCGATTTGTGCGCGAGGCAGTGCGCCAGAATTTCAATTTAACCGAAGCCGCCAAAGCACTGTATACCTCGCAACCTGGTGTATCAAAAGCCATTATTGAGCTAGAAGAAGAGCTAGGGATTGATATCTTTAGTCGTCACGGTAAGCGCATTCGGGGCTTAACCGAGCCCGGTAAGCAAGTCTTGAAATCCGTAGAAACCATATTACAAGAACTCGAAGGGCTAAAACGCATAGGCAAAGAATTTGCTGCGCAAGATGCTGGCAGCTTCACCATTGCCACCACCCACACCCAAGCGCGTTATTCCTTACCTACGGTCATACAAGCATTCGCACAAAAATTTCCGAAAGTACGACTCTCACTCTTACAAGGCAATCCTAAACAAGTTGCGGAAATGGTCTTAAATGGACAGGCAGATTTAGCGATAGCGACAGAATCCATAGCAGAAATTGATGGACTCATCACCTTACCTTGCTTTCAGTGGGAGCACATGGTGGTGGTGCCAGCTGAACATCCGCTATTGAAATCTAAGTCCATCACACTAGAAGAAATCGCTCAATATCCACTGATTACTTATGACGCTGCCTTTGCAGGTCGCAACAGAATCGATCAAGCATTTACACGACGTGCCTTAAAACCGGATGTGTTACTGGAAGCGATTGATGCTGATGTGATTAAAACTTATGTAGAGCTCGGCATGGGCGTGGGCATCATTGCAGGTTTAGCATTTGATCCGGTACGTGATGTGAGCCTGCGCGCCATACCAGTAGGACATTTATTTGGTACCAACATCTCGCGCATCGCCTTAAAACAGGGAGCGTATCTGCGTAGTTATGTATTTACGTTTATAGAAATTATGGCACCTAGCTTGGTTCGTAAAATGGTAGAACAAGCATTGGCAGGTGAAAAAGAGAATTATGAATTGTGATAGTTCGTTTAGATTTTATTTTTCTACTACGGTGCTTAATGACATCATCGTGCCCTTACCTAAACTAGAGGCAATCAATAACTCACCTCCTAGTTGACATGCTATTTCATGCATACGCGATATGCCAGGTGAACTAAGCTGATGGATTTTGCTTTGTTTCATACCTATGCCGTTATCAATGATTTCTAAACGTAGGGTATGGTCTCGCAAATATAAATAGATTAAAACGCTACTTGCATGGGCATGCAGACGAATATTGTTTAAGGCTTCGCTAGTGATTTCTAATAATGCAGTCAGATAGGTTGCTGAAAGCGTGCAATGAGTAATGTTGCTAACTAACTCAGTGTTGAATCCCAGTTCGTTTTCAAACGTATGCAATTGTGATTGCAAAGCAGTGATGAGTTCAGTGGGAGGAGTAGGTCTCTCTTTCACCTTATAGTGTGTCAGAGCGGAGGTGACGCTTTTTTCCATCGCTTCTCTTTCGGTTGATACGAAAAGTGGCGATGAAGTTAATTTTGGTTTGTCGATGAATAATGATTTAGGCATACAAGTTCCTGATTAAAAAAGATTCAATCTTTCTTAGACTGACATTGCTATCTCAAATCTATGGTTCAAAGAGTAATCTGTTTAGGTAAGAAATAATACTTAGCACCAAGTTTCTTTTAATTATTAAATTGATTTACCGCAAGATAGGGGTTTAAATTAGTTCTGTAAGGAAATTTAAGCTGCGGTAAACTACCTGCGAAGAATAGAAACGCATAAAAAAATTGCATGCATTAATGCAGACTCAGAGTCACATGGTTGGTAATAGTTCCTGTTAGATATTGCTTAAATTTTTGGTAGTTCTGTTATTTGAAAAAACAGACTGTCTATTTGTTGGAGCAAATAAGTGAATAAAAGCAGAAAGAATTTTGCTGAGGGGTGGGATGGAATATTGGATAGTTGGGCTGGAGCTTGGCATTGCTGTAATCATAGGATTAGCAATTTATCTCACGCTACGCAAATAAAAACGCCGCCTAGAAAGGCGGCGTTAAATAAAGCGCTAGCTAAAACTTATACAG
>JBEDCU010000226.1:0-17000 GCA_041176585.1 Pseudomonadota bacterium | reverse complement strand
ACGAGTGGATATAAAGTACCGAGTAACACTGCAGCTAAGGAAGCAGCTAGTAATAAATTATTTAGTAATAACAAAGATTCACGCGACACTAAAGAAAAGCTGCCACCCATACCCACTTCACGGGTACGCCAAGCGTATAAAACAAATGCTATTCCTACTACTGCACATAAGAGCGACAAAATCAAAATACCGCGCGTAGGATCTGTTGCAAAAGCATGGACTGAAGTTAATACACCTGAACGTACTAAGAAGGTACCTAATAAGGAAAGTGCAAAGGCAATTAACGATAACAAGACTGTCCAACTCTTTAATGCATCGCGCTTATCTGTGACTGCTAATGAATGTATTAATGCTGTGCCTGCAAGCCAAGGCAAGATGGATGCATTCTCTACAGGATCCCAGAACCACCAACCACCCCAACCTAATTCGGTATAAGCCCACCAACTGCCCAATAAAATACCTACAGTGAGAAATGCCCATGCTGCATTCGCCCATGGACGTGACCAACGCGCCCAAGTTGGATCTAGTCTGCCTTCTAATAAGGCCGCAATGGAAAATGCAAAGGTCACTGCAAAACCAACATAGCCCATGTAGAGCATAGGCGGATGTATCACCATCACTGGGTCTTGCAATAAAGGATTTAAATCACGTCCTTCTAATGCAGCAGGAAGTAAACGCAAGAAAGGATTAGAACTCGCTAACAATAATCCTATGAATGCAACTTGTAAGATTAAGAGTACAGCCATCACGCGTGCACGAAAACCATGGGCGAGATTGGCTGAACGTAATGCAACTGCTGCAGTCCATCCGGCTAACATTAACACCCACAATAACAAGGAGCCTTCATGTGAACCCCATGAAGCTGCAAAGCGATAAGCTGTTGGCAATAAGCTATTCGAGTTTTCTGCGACATTACGTACTGAAAAATCATTCGCAATAAAACTCCATATCAAAGCACCAAACGATAAAGCGATGAGGAAGAAGTTTAATAAAGCTGTGCCCGTTAAAGCGCGTGATAAATAAGCAGTCGATAAACTCTGACGCGTCAAATGCCAGAAACCTAGTATTGAGCTTACTAATGCAATGGCTAACGCCAGTGCAAGACTCCATTGACCTAATTCAGCGATCATGATTGTGGCTCCAGTGTTAGATTCAATGCACGCTGTCCAGGTTTAATATCTTTGACGATGACGCGTATATCGCCAGCTTGTTTTTGCACACTGCCACCAATTGCAATTCGTGCTTCCACATCCACCGACTTCGCATCGGACAGTTTATTTGCAGGATTCATAGAAAGACTATCATCGAGTTTAAAAGCATACTTAGCTTGTGCAAGTACTTGCGCTAATGGCACGCGCTGTGCTGCTAACGGAGGACCACCACTACTACCTGCTGCACGCGCTAAGATAAACACGACTGCATCTGCAGGTAATTTTCCTTCACGTGCCATCGCAATAATGGCCGGCGCTAAGGTAATCGTGCCAGTAATAGTTTTATTTGCATTGCCGGCCGCATCATTTTTCGCAGACTTAGTTGATGCAGCTTCTGGTGTTACACCCATGCTCGCTAAAATCGCATCTACTCTTTGTTGTTGCTCACTATCGGGAGGCATTAATGCACGCAATCGCTTCCAGTAAGCTATCGCTTCTGCTGTCTGATTGTTTTGCATGGCATAAGTTGCTGCTAATGCCAGTGATTTTGGATGACGAGGATTGACTGCTAAGGCAGCCTTCACCAAACTAATTGGACGTCCAGCTAAGGTGCGTTCAGGACTTGACGCAGCAAGAGAATCCGCTAAGTCCGCCATGGCATCCGGATCTCTAGGACGAAGTTGGACTAAACGCTCTAATACACGTGCTGCTGCTGCATAATTTTCAAGCACAAAATAAGAGCGTGCTAATAAGGCCATGCCTTCAACATCATTCGGATTTTTTTTCAGTTTTTCTTCTAGCTTGTCTATGCTTTCTTGCAGACTCGCTTGCATTTTCTTCATATCTTCGCGCTCTGCATTCATCGCTTGTGAAGAGGCTGAAAATTGCATCGCATCCGATTCGAGTCGTCCGAAAGTGGCATACAACGATGCTGCAATCAACACCACGAGCGCCGATAAAATCCACAATGAATTGCGGCTTGGGATGGCCGTAGTATCTTTATGCGCACGCGATAGTGCTGAATCTGCAGTGGCCAACCATTCATTACGCAAAGTGGTGCGCGTTTCTTCACTCAACAAAGGATCTTCTTCGATTTCACGACGACGTGCGAGCATGACCTGCCATTCAGGATCGTCATTCTCTGCTTCATGCGTCCCTGATGGAGGAGACTTAGCCCAAAATTTGGCTAGCCAAAAAATCGCAAGTAGCGCTAATAAGAGTGCAACAGCTAAAAAGACCGACATCAAATATCCCGAAAAACAGAATTCAGACATACCGCACTAGCCCTTCAATTCCAGCAGACAGAAAACTAGCCTAACGACAGACTAATTCGACCATTCAAGCTAGCGATGAGGAAGTGATGGAATAGACTGATTTGGATTGAAAAACGAATAAACCACTTAGCCTAAGACAGCCGTTCATTATATAGATATTGCACCTTGGCATTTGACTCTCCCAGAATCGGCTTAACTCTGAAGAAAAATTAAAACCTTGCAGCCAAATAACATTTCCACTATTATCGAAATATGGAAACCTCTTCAATTGTGACGGCTTTATCGGCGATCGCGCAAGAATCTCGCCTAAAAGTATTTCGCCTCTTAGTGCAGGCCGGCCCAACAGGCTTGGCAGCCGGAAAAATCGGTGAAATGACCGGTATTCCTCCTTCTTCCTTGTCTTTTCATCTCAAGGAATTAGCCCATGCACGCATGGTCAGCGCTCAACAACAAGGTCGCTATGTGATGTACAGCGCTAACTTCGAAACCATGAATTCCCTAATTAGCTATCTGACCCAAAACTGCTGCGGTGGTAATCCGTGCAACCCTATTTCCAACTACTTACCCGAGTTAGCAAAGAGCAGTGAATAAATTCAATCCAAGATGGCGTACTTGCTCGCCATATTTTTAATCAGGAGTCTCTATCATGACTGAAAAGGTTTACAACATTCTCGTCCTTTGCACTGGCAATTCTGCTCGCAGCATCATGGCAGAAGGATTAATTAACACCATGGGGCATGGTCGCTTTAAAGCTTTTAGCGCGGGCAGTCATCCGAATGGACAAGTCAACCCTTTTGCATTGGAGCGTATAGAGGCAATCGGTTATGACACTGCTGCATGTCGCAGTAAAAGTTGGGATGAATTTGCTCTGCCGGATGCACCAAAAATGGATTTTGTTATTACTGTTTGCGATAACGCTGCCGGTGAAGTTTGTCCTATCTGGCCAGGACAACCTATTACAGCGCATTGGGGATTTGAAGACCCTGCGGCTGTGATGGGTGATGATGCAAAAAAGCGCCATGCCTTTGAAAAGATTTTTCATCAAATTATGAATCGCGTTCAACTCTTCGTGAATCTTCCGCTAAAAACTCTCGATGCGAAATCACTTAAACGTGAGATGGATGCGATCGGCCATACTAATCCTAACTAAGCCTAACAATAAGATGAATATTTTTGAACGTTATTTATCACTATGGGTTGCGCTGTGTATTGCTGCCGGTATCGCATTCGGACAATTATTTCCTTCTTTAATTGAAGGCATAGCGCAAATAGAAATTGCAAAGGTAAATTTACCCGTTGGCTTATTAATTTGGGTCATGATTATTCCCATGTTAATTAAAGTTGACTTCGGCGCTCTGCATCAAGTCAAACAACATTGGCGCGGCATCAGCGTGACACTTTTTATTAATTGGGCAGTCAAGCCTTTTTCTATGGCGCTGTTAGGTTGGATTTTTATACGTGTTCTATTCGCGCCCTATCTACCAGCTGATCAACTCGATAGTTATATTGCAGGACTCATCTTATTAGCAGCTGCCCCATGCACGGCTATGGTTTTTGTGTGGAGTCGACTCACTAACGGTGATCCTCTGTTCACCTTATCGCAAGTGGCATTAAACGATTTGATTATGATTTTCGCCTTCGCTCCCTTGGTCGGATTGTTATTAGGTTTATCTTCGATAACGGTGCCTTGGGATACTTTATTGATTTCTGTTTTACTCTATATTTTGATTCCAGTAGGCTTAGCACAGTGGTGGCGTAAAGCTCTACTAAAAAAAGGTCATGAAGCTTTTGAGTTAGCGATGCAACGCATAGGCCCGATTTCGATTGCTGCCTTATTACTCACCTTGATTTTATTATTTGCATTTCAAGGGCAATCAATTTTGCAGCAACCTCTCGTCATTGCTTTATTGGCAGTGCCTATCTTGATACAAGTGATATTCAATGCAAGTCTGGCATATTGGCTGAATAAAAAAGTCGGTGAAAAACATAACATCGCTTGTCCTTCTGCATTAATCGGCGCAAGTAATTTCTTCGAGCTTGCAGTTGCAGCGGCAATTAGTTTATTTGGTTTTCATTCAGGCGCAGCGCTAGCTACTGTAGTTGGTGTTTTAATCGAAGTGCCTATCATGCTTGTGGTGGTACGTGCCGTGAATGCATCACGCACATGGTATGAACTTGATAGTGAAAAAAATTAATTACCTCATACTCACCATACTGAAATAAAAAAACGCGACCTATGCAAGATCTACCACTTATTCAAGATAATATTTTTGATATCCCTACGCTAGAAAAAATATTACCTAAGCAGCATTCCACCCATGCTCCTCGCATACTTTTATTGTATGGATCTTTACGTCCACAATCGTATAGTCGTTTATTAGTATTAGAAGCTGAAAGATTATTACAGGCTATAGGATGTGAAACGCGCGTCTTTAATCCACATGATTTACCTATGGTCGATAGCGTGTCTGCTGATCATCCTAAGGTACAAGAACTCAGAGAATTATCCGCATGGTCTGAAGGTCAGGTGTGGTGTAGTCCTGAACGACATGGTGCTGTCACTGGCGTATTCAAAACACAAATTGATTGGCTACCGCTAGAAATAGGATCGGTTCGACCTACTCAGGGCCGCACACTCGCTGTGATGCAAGTCTGCGGTGGCTCACAATCATTTAATGCAGTGAATAGCTTACGAGTGTTAGGTCGCTGGATGCGTATGATTACCATCCCTAATCAATCTTCCGTTGCGATGGCATATAAAGAATTTGATGAGCAAGGCCGTATGAAACCTTCAAGTTATTACGACAGGCTCACCGATGTGATGGAAGAGTTAGTGAAATTTACTTATCTCACCAGAGACAGTGCTGAATACTTAACGAGTCGTTATAGCGAACGCAAAGAATCATTTACGCTACCTAAGATGTAAATTAGGGTGCGCTAGCAGCATCCATTTCTGCAAAGACTTTTTGTGCCAGTGCAAAAGCAGAGTTAGCAGCGGGCACGCCGCAATAGATTGCAGTTTGTAATAAAGCTTCTTTAATTTCATCGCGCGACACACCATTATTGGCTGCTGCTTGCAAATGAAGCTTTAATTCTTCTTCTCGATTGAGTGCCACCATCATACAAATAGTCATCAAACTGCGTGTGTGGCGCGGCAAACCAGGGCGCGTCCAAATCTCACCCCATGCATAGCGTGTAATTAAATCTTGAAATTCTGTATTCCAAGAATTTTTATTTGCTTGTGCACGATCCACATAAGCATCGCCTAACACTTCACGACGTACTGCCATGCCTTTTTCAAAACGTTCTTTATCGTTCATGATGATGGTTCACTAAAGAATTACTCAAAAATTATGATGGATTTTTATCTAACAAAAAATCGACTACCTGTTGGGTAAAGGCTTGTGCCACTTCCCAGTTCGAGAGATGGGCTGCGTTTAACTCTACGTAACGTGCACCCTGAATTGCACGCGCAATCAACTCGCCATGTTCAGGCGGTGTGGATTTATCATGCTTACCAGCTATGACTAAGGTGGGTGCAACGATACGTGATAAAACGGCACGCTGATCCATATCACGCACCGCAGCGCAATTAGCAACATAGCCCTGAGCTGAAGTATTACTGAGCATGGTTCTGACTCTATCAACTTGCGCTGGTGCATGCGCTAAAAAATCTGCGGTAAACCAACGACCTAACACATCTTCAATAATAGAAGCCACTCCTTCTTGTTGCACTTTCTTAATGCGTGTATTCCACATTTCAGGCACACCAATTGCAGCACTGGTATTACATAGCACTAAATGATCAATACGCTCAGGTGCATTCACACCCAACCAAATACCTGTCATGCCACCCATAGATAAACCACAAAAATGAGCGCGTGGGATTTTAAGATAATCCATTAAAGCCACTACATCGCTACCTAATTGCGCAATCGTATAGGAACCCGGCATCACTTCTGACTGACCATGACCACGTGTGTCATAACGTAAAACTCGAAAATGTTCTGTAAAGGTCTCAAATTGTGGCAACCACATATCGAGTGTGGTACCTAATGAATTAGAGAGTACTAATACAGGTAATGCTGCATCACCTTCAAATTCATAATGCAATCTGCCTGTGCCTGTATCAAAGTAAGGCATATCTAGTCTCCATGAGAATGATGAACGGACTTGCGATGTTCGTGTGTCGCTAACACCTTCTCTACAAATGCACTGGACTGACCTGTATAAGCAAGCGAGTCAAATAATCTTTCAATCTCTATCACAGACAGATGGGCTGTACATTGCTTATCCGCTTTTAATACATCGATTAAATGACTATTCGTATTCACTGCTAATGTACAAGCCTCCTCTAATAAATGATGCGCTGCTTCTTTACCAATGTGCTGCGCTAAAGCAAGCGATACCGCTTCTGCCATCACTAAACCGCGTGTCACATCGATATTGCTGCGCATCTTCATAGGATTCACCTGCAAGCCGTGCACAACAATATTCATTTGATTCAATGCAGCTCCGCATAAGCTCACTATCTCTGGCAAGGTATCCCATTCAGCTTGCCATCCACCCAAGGCACGCTCTTGTTCTTGCACCATACTAGCCAACATCGTTGCAACTAATCCAGGTACACGATGTGCCACAGCGAGCACTGCTGCACATCCAACGGGATTGCGTTTATGTGGCATAGCAGAAGAACCACCGCGACCAGATACAGTAGGCTCAGTTAATTCAGCAATTTCAGTTTGGCTATGCAAGGCAATGTCGCGTGCAATTTTCCCCAGACTACCTGTAATCAAACCTAACGTTGTTGCTACTTCAGCGAGTCGATCACGTTGTGTATGCCAAGGCATATCAGGCAATGCAAGATCTAATTCTTGTGCCAACTTACTGGCTACGTTTAATCCTTGCTCACCCAAACTCGCTAACGTGCCCGCTGCACCTCCAAACTGCAGCACTAAAAGACGCGACTGACATTCTGATAAACGATCTTGATGCCTATGCATCGCATCTAACCAACTCGCCGCTTTTAATCCGAATGTGAGTGGTAATGCATGCTGCATCCAAGTGCGCCCTATCATCACCGTATGCACATGTTGTTTTGCTAGCGTCGCTAAGGCATCACTCAAACTAGTAATGTCGCTTGCGATGAGATTAAGCGACTGACGCAATTGCAATATGCTGGCAGTATCAATAATGTCCTGACTGGTTGCACCCCAATGTACATAACGGGCTGCATCGGCATCTTGTTGCGCAACACAGTGTGTTAATTGCTTGACCAATGGTATAGCTACATTACCTGCTGCAGCTGCATCATCAATTAATTTAGGAATGTTGATTTTCTCAGCCTTACAGCAAGCTTCTATAGCTGCCACTGCTTGAGATGGAATAATCTTTTGTGCTGCTAGCACTCGTGTTAATGCAGCTTCCACATCTAACATCGCTTGCACAGTTTGCGATTCTGAAAAAATATGTCGCAGTGCTGTTGTGGAAAACATGCCAGAGCTAAGTTGAGAAATTGCCATAAGAATTTATCTAGTCTTTAAATCAAATTGTAAAGAACACAGTTTCATTCTCGCCACCCAAGGCTATGTTCCAATGAAAAACATTAGGATTATCTTTAGTAGTGCTAGCCACTAAAGTATGACGTCGCTCAACTGGAACGTGTTTTAATACGAGATCATGACTATGATCACCATCTGGAAAATAAACCCGTGTAACTAGCTGTTTAATCAAACCACGTGCAAATACTTGCACCATGATATGCGATGCTTGTATTGAGCCATCATGATGCGGAACAGGTCCAGGCTTAATGGTGGAAAAACGAAAACCACCTTGTTCATCGGTAGATAGTCGTCCAAAGCCCATAAAATTTTGCGTTAATGTTTTTACTTGATGATCATCCGTATGCGCATATTTACCATGCGCATTCGCTTGCCAGATTTCTATCATGCCATCGGGTATGGGCTGTCCATCTACATCAAGTAAACATCCTTGTAAAACAATATGCAGTCCTTCTGTTTCTGGTATCACTAAGTTTGATGTCGTTAACCAATCTAATCCTATATGTAGATAAGGACCTACGGTTTGCGATGGCGTCGTGATGTGTTGACTTATCGTCGTTGCTGGCTTCGTCATGTTATTTCTCCATGGGCGTAGCATCACGTCCGCGCAACACAATATCAAACCGAAATCCCAGTGCAAATTCAGGTTCAGTTAACGCCAACTCAAATGTAGAAATCATGCGTTCTCTCGCACGCATATCTGGCACACTGTTATAAATAGGATCAAGGGCTAATAAGGGATCGCCAGGAAAATACATTTGCGTCACGAGTCGCGTTGCAAAAGCATGTCCAAATAAAGAAAAATGTATGTGCGCAGGACGCCATGCATTGACATGATTACGCCAAGGATAAGCACCAGGGCGAATTGTCAGAAAACGGTAATTACCATCTTCATCGGTCATCGTGCGCCCCGTCCCTGTGAAATGAGGATCTAAGGGCGCATCATGGGTATCACGCTTATGTTGATAGCGACCCGCTGCATTTGCTTGCCACACTTCCACTAAAGTGTTGGGTACAGGTTTACCATCTTCATCCATCACGCGACCAGCAACAATGATTCGTTCACCTAGTGGTTCACCTGCATGTTGTTTGGTTAAATCATGATCAAGTTTTCCTACACGTTCGTGACCAAACACTGGACCTGTTAATTCCGATAATGATTGCGGTAACAATATCAACGACTGAGTTGGTGATCGCTTAACCGTTGATGTATAAGCCGGTGTAAGGTAGTCTGGTTGACTACCTAGCGTGGGCAAACGAAATGAAGCAAGATCCGACATAGTGACTCCGTAAATACGCTAACAAGAGCGTGCGTGCTGTTTTATGGTTTAGACGCGCTCAATAATGAGTGCAATACCTTGTCCAACACCTATGCACATTGTACACAGCGCATAGCGGCCTTCTGTACGTTGTAGCTGATACATCGCTGTGGTGACTAAACGCGCACCACTCATTCCTAATGGATGTCCCAAAGCGATCGCACCACCATTCGGATTCACACGCGCATCGTTATCCGCTATACCTAATTCACGCAGTACTGCTAAACCTTGTGCTGCAAAGGCTTCATTTAATTCAATTACATCCATTTGATCTAGCGTTAAGCCAGTTTGCTGTAATAGTTTTTGTACAGCCGGTGCTGGGCCTATACCCATGACACGTGGTGCTACACCAGCCGTTGCCATTGCAACGATACGTGCCTTCGGTGTTAAGCCATGCTTCGCTGCCATC
Organism: Pseudomonadota bacterium; assembly: GCA_041176585.1. Taxonomy (GTDB): domain Bacteria; phylum Pseudomonadota; class Gammaproteobacteria; order Burkholderiales; family Burkholderiaceae_D; genus Pernthalerella. The sequence goes on along the minus strand of JBEDCU010000226.1, from coordinate 7,286 downwards.
TCTGCATTTGCAATTAATAATGCACACGCACCATCATTCACACCAGATGCATTGCCTGCAGTGACAGTGCCATCAGGACGCACTACACCTTTTAACTTAGCTAATGCTTCTACACTGGTTGCACGTGGATGTTCATCCTGTGACACCGTGATGGGATCGCCCTTTTTTTGTGGAATCAGAACAGGCACGATCTCTTGTGCCAAGATACCCTCTGCTTGTGCTGCGGCTGCTTTGTTTTGACTTGCTACTGCAAATACATCTTGATCATGACGATTGATGTTGTAATCTTGCGCGACATTTTCTGCAGTCTCAGGCATCGCATCCACGCCATACAAAGCTTTCATTTGTGGATTGATAAAACGCCAACCTATGGTCGTATCAAAAATCTGCGCATTGCGAGAAAACGCACTATCAGCTTTACCCATCACAAACGGTGCACGTGTCATCGATTCCACACCACCCGCTATCATTAAACCGGCCTCACCAGATTTAATAGCACGTGCCACTGTGCCCACTGCATCCATACCCGAACCACATAAACGATTCACCGTGCCACCACCAATTTCTTGTGGCAAGCCTGCAAGGAGTAATGCCATACGAGCGACATTGCGATTATCTTCACCCGCTTGATTCGCGCACCCATAAATAACTTCTGAAAGCGCATGCCAATCAACTTGAGGATTACGCTGCATCAGCGCACGCAAAGGGATGGCGCCTAAATCATCTGCACGTACATCTTTTAATGCGCCGCCAAAGCGACCTATAGGTGTGCGAATAGCATCGCAAATAAATGCATCATTCATTGTTAGTCCGATGTGTTTGTTGGAATTGATTTGATTCTTCGTTACAGCTTAGCCCGCAATTAAGGCAACGCCAGTTAATTTTTCTAATTCTTGCAAGCTCAACCCTTCAGCGATATCGCGCACAATTAAACCATTGGGCGTGACATCCATGACTGCTAAATCGGTATAAATACGATTTACACAGCCTATGCCTGTGAGAGGATAAGTACAGGCTTGAACAATCTTACTTTCTCCTGCTTTGGTTTGATGATCCATCATGACATATACACTTTTAGCACCAATCGCTAAATCCATTGCACCACCGACTGCAGGAATCGCATCTGGCGCACCCGTGTGCCAGTTGGCTAAATCACCTTGTACTGATACTTGAAACGCACCTAATACACAAATATCGAGATGACCGCCACGCATCATGGCAAAAGAATCACCATGATGAAAATAAGAGCCACCTGTGAGTAAAGTGACGGGTTGTTTACCTGCATTGATGACATCTTCATCTTCCTCACCAGCTGCAGGTGCTGGACCCATACCTAATATGCCGTTTTCACTATGCAAAAATATGTCACGTGATTTATCTAAATGATTGGCCACCATAGTAGGCAAACCTATACCTAAATTTACATATGCACCTTCGGGAATATCTTGCGCTACGCGACGTGCCATATCGTCTCGAGAAAATCGTTTCATTTTTTTTCTCCTTCGGACTGCACAACACGTTTTACAAAAATACCTGGTGTGATAATTACTTCGGGATCTAATTCACCAAGTGCTACTACTTCATCTACTTGTGCAATCGTGCACTTAGCAGCCATCGCCATAATCGGTCCAAAGTTTCGTGCAGCTTTTCGATACACTAAATTTCCCCAACGATCTGCCTTCAATGCTTTAATTAAGGCATAGTCGGCATGAATGGGTGATTCCAACACATAGTGCCGACCATTAATCAAACGAGTCTCTTTACCTTCAGCGAGCAAGGTGCCATAACCAGTTGGTGAAAAAAATCCACCTATGCCTGCACCCGCAGCACGTATGCGTTCAGCGAGATTACCTTGCGGTGTGAGTTCTAATTCAATTTTCCCGCTGCGATATAAACCATCAAATACATGGGAATCCGTTTGGCGCGGAAATGAGCAAATGATTTTTCTTACGCGTCCTGCAGCAAGCAAGGCAGCTAAACCCTTGTCGCCATTGCCCGCATTGTTATTCACAATGGTGAGATCACGCGCACCTTGTTCAATCAGTGCATCGATCAACGCGCGTGGCATACCGGCATTCCCAAAGCCACCAATCATGATGGTGGCACCGTCATGAATATCTGCTACAGCAGAAGCCATGGAATTAAGGATTTTATTGACCAATTCTTTACCTTAAAGAAATAAGAATAAGGAAGCTTGCACTCTGCAAGCCGCCGTATTCCATGAAGTGACATAAATGATTATCGTCCGATAATCGAACAATAATCTGTTTATAGAACCGATCGAGTGTATAGTTCTCGCTAAGCTCTCGCAAGCGCACACTCAAAATTGTGTTCGGTGGCCGCACCGTTTTTCAAAGTGTTCTTTTTAAAACAATGTCACTGATAAGCAACGAAATCTATAGACCCCTTAACTGAACGAATTGAAACATGCGAATCAGATACAAGGATTATCAATTTAGCAGCGTATTCCGTTACGGTAAGTCGCCTGCACGTTGCAAGACTATGCCACGTGCAGTCAAGTAGTCCACCCAGTCTGTTCGTTCGAACCCTCACCTGAGTGAAATCATCATGCACAACTTCTCGTCACGTAATACCAATCTCGCTAATGCCAATCGATTAAATCCTGAGGCAAAAGTTTATATAAACGATCTTGAAACTGAAAATGAAACAGAGTCCGATATGGATCTTGAAACTGAAAATGAAACAGAAATTAATACTGAAACTTTAAAAGAAACCAATCCGGTTCGCGCACTCACCATTGCAGAAGAAATTGATGCATTAACTGATCCTAGTTTTATGACATCACTGGCGCGTGGTTTAGCCGTTGTTAAAGCCTTTAGTGACCAACGGCGCGCAATGACGATTGCACAAATCAGCCATAAAACTGGCATTCCACGCGCAGCAGTGCGACGATGTTTGTACACCTTAAAACAATTAGGTTATGCAGATTCTGAAGCAAATAATTTTTTCCTCAAACCTAAGATTCTCACATTAGGTTATTCCTATCTTTCATCTACTCCTCTGACTATTTCTGCTCAGCCTTGCCTTAATCAAGTCAGTCGTAGTTTGAATGAGTCATGTTCTTTAGCAGTCATGGATGAAGGTGAAGTACTCTACATTTCACGCTCAGCTACTTCACGTGTCATGTCAGTTGCACTGAATGCCGGCAGTCGTCTACCTGCGTATTGCACTGCATTAGGACGTGTGATGTTAGCAGCTATGACAGAGAGTCAACTCAATGACTATTTCTCTGAATGTGAATTACGTGCTTACACTGAACGTACTCTCGTTTCTGAAGAAAAATTGCGTGTTCTTTTGCGTGATGTAGGACAAACTGGCTATGCCATCGTAGAAGAAGAATTGGAGATAGGATTGCAGTCAATTGCTGTACCCGTGCGCGGTGCTTCAGGGGCAGTGGTCGCTGCCTTAAATATCGCCACACAAACTACCCGAGTCACACGGCATCAATTAGAGCATGCGTTTTTACCGACTTTGCTCAATGCTGCATCTGAACTCTCGGTATTACTGCCTTAATATAAAAAAACCCCACCAGGTCTTAATGCGCAAGTCCCTGATTAGAGTCCAGGTAGGGGAGCCAAAACACAAAAGCCCGCAAAAAAGTACGCGGGCTTTTTCGCTTTTGATTGCGAGATCATGTAAAGCCATTCTTCCCGCTTGCTCTTAAGCTGCATTCTCAGCATAATTTGGAAATGCTACCATCCATAGCCCTCGAAAGTCACCGTCAGGCGATCGTACAGATCGTCGAGAGCCATAACGCCCTCAACCCACGTGTTTTCGGCTCAGTGGTCCACGGTGATGATCTCGAGGGAAGTGACCTTGACATATTGATTGATCCAACTCCAAAAACATCACTGATGGATGTAGCTAAAATTCAGGTCGAACTCGAAGCGATTTTGGGTGTAAAAGTGGATGTTTTAACACCTAACGCACTACCTGAAAGTTTTCGACATATTGTATTGGCGGAAGCGATTCCTGTATGAGCAAGGCCTGGCGAGTACCTGAATACTTGGAGCACATACTTTTTGCCATTAAGCGTATTGAACGCCATGTAACTGACGTTGATGAAATTAGCTTTTTACAAAGCGAATTACTGCAGGACGCAGTAGTTAGAAATATAGAAGTAATTGGTGAGGCTGCCAACAACATTCAACAAGTAGACCCAAGTTTTGCGAATGCTCATTCCGAAGTTCCATGGCAAGTCATGTACGCAATGCGTAATCGACTGTCTCATGGCTACGACAAGATTGATTTTGAAATGGTTTGGAAAACAGTATGTAATGACTTACCTACTCTTTACCTGTTGGTCAAGGCAGCAAAAGATACATACAAAAATTAATCGGCGCAGACTTTTAGTCGAGCTGATCGCGTACTTGCCAATAGCGCAGGTGCAAAAGGCATATCCGCAACCCAAATTTGTACCAAACCACCGAAAAGTTGCATTATGCAACTTTTGCTTCAATTACACAGCTTATTACAAAAAATGATATTTTTAATATAAGTCATTGATTTTAATGATATTTTAAGTCGCCTGTGTAGCTGTTAATCCGCAGGTCCCTGGTTCGAGTCCAAGTAGAGGAGACAAAATACAAAAGCCCGCAAAAGAAAGTACGCGGGCTTTTTCATTCGAATTACGCTACGCTCAGATAAGCCAATTCTCCGCTGTCACACCCGGATATTTATCGAAGTCCCTCAAATTATTGGTTACCAAAGTCACTGATAACGCCTTCGAATGGGCGGCGATCAACTTATCAAGATGATCCTTCTTGCTCTCGCTTGTTGCCATTCGAATCGGACCGTATGCCGCACCCGCATCCTGATCGAATGGCGCAACAGGAATGTCTTCAACTAGTGATGAGAGATTTTTGGCTTCACGCTTGGGATCTGCCGAAACTGAGACCCCATAACTGAGTTCGGCGAAAGTAATTGCTGACATCACCACCTCGCCCACGTAGCATTGCGCGAACCGCTCGGCAACTTGTGCTGGCTGATTTTTCATCAGATAAATACACATATTGGTATCAAGCATGTACTTAGGACTCACAGCGCATCTCGCTCCGCTTGCTCATGCTCCCCACGGGTTTCGACGAAAAACTCCGGCGAAAATCGTGCAAATTTATTGAGTACTTTTCCAAGCGTTTTTCTTGCAGGTCTTATACGAATCTCTTCTCCCTGACGCTCGATTTCCAGCTCAATATCCGTTCGCTCATATGCCAGATCCGAGGGAATCCGAACTGCCTGAGAGTTGCCGTTTTTGAAAATTTTTGTGGTGTGCATTGCCCTACCTCCGAGATCAAATTCACACCGACTGTATCGCAGAAAGGCAATAAAGTAAACACATGGATGTACAATTCTTTTGGGCAAGGTCCCCAGAGCTTGAACCTACCGCACAGAGAAATGCGCATTTAATTACACGCTCATCAAAATACACTGTAGAGCATTTTTTTTAATCATTTTTTTCATCATGCTGCGCTGTTAAGCGTTAGAGTAAATTCATTCAACTGCTTTATTCTTTTCACCTTCAGTCAATACCATTAACTGCTGACGAAATTCTTTAGGCGACAACCCAGCCTGCCGTTTAAAGAAACGTGTGAAATAAGCAGGATCAGCAAATCCCAACGTCTCTGCCACTGTTTTAATTGTTAAATTGGTGTAAACCAAATTTCGTTTTGCTTCCAACATAATGCGAGCATGAATTAAATCTAAAGCTGAGCGTTGTACAAACTCACGACAGACTGTATTTAAGTGCGCTGTACTAATACCAATTTTATTTGCATAAAACGTTAATTGATGATGATGCACATAATCTTGTTCAATCAGATTAGTAAATTCTGATAAATAGCGACGAGCACGTTTAGGATGCTCACCAGCGCGTGGCTGCGTTGACTGCGCTTGTTGCATAAGACTAGCTAACACCACCGTCAAACTCGATTCGATTAATTCACGTCTGTATCCCTGTTGTTGTTGATACTCCTTCATCAACTTACGCAACATCGCTTCAATTAAAGAACGCTCTTCATTTTCCTCTAATATAAAAACACGGGCTGCTGATTCACTTTGTAATGCCGTACTTAAATCTGTACCTAGACTTTCTAATAATGGATAAGCCAGTGTGATGACAATGCCTTGTGCATCCGTTGAAAACTGAAAGCCATGTATGCAATGTTGAGGCACGATTAATATACCGCCCGCTGCTAGCTCCCCCTTCCAGTCATCGAGCTGCAACAACGCCTCACCTTGCTCTAGCCATAACAACTGCAACAAGCCGTGATGGCTGTGCGGCAAAATCTCCCAATTGTGCAAGCGACTACGGGTAGCAATTGCCTCGCAATGGAGTAAATCTGGCGTTAGCCACTGCTGCTCTTCACCATAGAGCTCATAAACTGGGATAGTGCTCTCAATTGTGTGCTTGCTAGTCATAGACGGAATTATTTAAAATTTCCACGAAATGTACAAGTTTTTATTCAGTAAGTCTATTCCATTAGCAGCGATTGCAGCCGATCATCGCCACAACTATTAAAAAACGCTAACTCATCGCACGGAGACGTATTCATGAAAACTCAGGTAGCCATCATAGGCGCCGGCCCATCAGGCTTGCTGTTAGGAAGATTGCTGGAATTGCAAGGCATAGACAACATCATTATTGAAGCTAAGTCGCCTGACTATGTCTTGAGTCGTATTCGCGCCGGTGTACTAGAACAGGGTCTGCAAAATTTATTACGCGAAGCAAAAGTCAATCAGCGTATGGAGAAAGAAGGCATGGTGCATGATGGCTTTGCGCTTACTTTTTCAGGTCGCGAAGAACGCATAGATTTAAAAGCTCACACTAGCGGCAAAACAGTCATGGTATATGGCCAAACCGAAGTCACGAAAGATTTAATGGAGGCACGTACTGCTTCAGGCTCTGTGACTTTTTATGAAGCAGAAGATGTGACACCGCATGATATGTATACCGATACACCCTCTGTCACATTTAAAAAAGATGGCAAATTACACACTATAGAATGTGAATACATCGCTGGCTGTGATGGTTTTCATGGCATTGCACGACAATCCATCGCTGCAGATGCAATCAAAATATTTGAACGTGTGTATCCCTTTGGATGGTTAGGCATACTCTCACGCACTCCTCCTGTATCGCATGAATTGATTTACGCCAATCACGAACGCGGCTTTGCTTTGTGTAGCATGCGCTCCGCTATGCTGTCTCGCTATTATGTGCAATGCAGTCTTGAGGATAAAACTGAAGCTTGGTCTGATGAACGCTT
>JBEDCU010000225.1:0-16047 GCA_041176585.1 Pseudomonadota bacterium | reverse complement strand
CGATTGGGTAGAGCTTGTAATAATTCAGGTTTGAGTAAGCCCACTTGTATGCCTATCAAGCCAAAAAATAATCCGTTTGCTGCGAGTGAGAAGGCAACTGGGAAGCCAGACAATAAAAATATAACCAGTGTAAAGAACATGACAGGCGCCATGTTCGCAATTAGAAATTCCGTCATGATGTTTTCTCAATTCATTAAAGTTGGTTCGCTGCTTTAATCGCTTGAATTTCATCTTCAGGCGTGACGGTTTGTTTTTCAAAAGTGCTTAATTCAACTTTGCCCGCCAAATAACCTAAGCGCTTAATTAATTCAGAAATGCCTTGTAGGGTCAGTAAGAAAAATCCTACGGGGATAAGTAATTTCGCTGGCCATACAATTAAGCCGCCCGCATTACTAGAAACTTCTTGATTCCTTAAGGATTCAATCGCATAAGGCGTAGCAAAATAGAGGATCAGTAGGGTGGTGGGTAATAAGAAGAAGGTGAAGCCAAAGACATCTATCCATACTTGTGTGCGTTTTGAAAATTTACCTACGATGACATCGATGCGCACATGTTCATTGCGACGCAAGGTATAGGAAGAAGCAAGTAAGAAGATTGCGCTGAATAAGTACCATTGAATTTCTAGCCAAGCGTTTGAGCTGGTATTGAAGGTGTAGCGTATTAATGCATTGCCACTGCAAATTACCACAGCGACTAATAAAGCCCAACTAATTGTAAGGCCTATTTTTTCATTCAGTGTATCTATATATTTTGAAATTAAAAGAAGGGCAGAGATGTTTTTCTTTCGTTTTAATGATTGGTGGTTGAAAGATATTTTTATTGTTGAGGTGGTGAATCACCATTGCTGCGGTCCGCTAATTTTAGAAAGTCTTAAAGCGGGGACAAAGGCTGGGGGGAATTTAGCTTGTCTCTGATGAAGAATTCAATACTACTCTGTTACGCGATACTGTTTTATTTATCGATCATTGAAATGAATTTGCGCACTGATGTTTTATCGCAACGATAAATCCCAATAAAAAAAGCATCCCAATCGTGAGATCGGGATGCTTAGTGTGTTGCAGAAGGTATTGAGTCTATTGATTGAATTTTGAAAAGTAGTTTAAGCCAGTAATTTTCGTAATCGTTGAATAGCTGCTTTTACCTGAGCAGGAGCGGCACCGCCTATATGATTTCTTGCAGCGACTGAGCCTTCTAGTGTTAAGACTGCATGAATATCTTCAGCTATTAATGGGGAGAAGGCTTGTAGTTCTTTGGTGGAGAGTTCAGCTAGATCGCAGTTTCGCTCCACACAATGACGTACTGCCATCGCAACTGCTTCATGTGCATCGCGGAATGGCAGACCTTTCTTGACTAAATAATCAGCAAGATCCGTGGCAGTAGCATAACCTTGCAATGCTGCTGCACGCATAGCATCTGCTTTAACGTATATACCAGTCGCCATATCAGCAAAAATACGTAAGGTATCAATCAGTGTGTCCACTGTATCAAACAAAGGCTCTTTATCTTCTTGATTGTCTTTGTTGTAGGCGAGTGGCTGTCCTTTCATTAAAGTTAACAAGCCAACTAAGTGGCCATTTACTCTGCCAGTTTTACCACGTGCTAATTCAGGTACATCGGGATTTTTTTTCTGCGGCATGATCGATGAGCCAGTGCAAAAACGATCAGCAATATCAATAAAGCCAACTCGAGGACTCATCCAGATAATCAACTCTTCAGATAATCGCGAAATGTGCGTCATGATCAGTGCTGCTGCTGCACAAAACTCGATTGCAAAATCACGATCAGAGACAGCATCTAAAGAGTTATGACAGACATCATCAAAGCCCAGAGTTTTTGCGACACGTTCACGATCAATCGGAAAGGTTGTGCCTGCTAATGCGGCAGCGCCTAGTGGTAAACGATTGATACGTTTTCTACAATCAGTTAAGCGTTCAGCATCACGACCAAACATTTCTACATAAGCCAACATGTGATGTCCAAAGGTGACAGGCTGCGCCACTTGCATGTGGGTAAAGCCTGGCATGATGGTATCAGCATGTTTTTCTGCGAGATCTACTAAGGCTAACCGCAGTTCACGAATTAATTTTTGTATGTCATCAATCGCAGCACGTAAATAAAGTCGGATATCTGTTGCCACTTGATCATTGCGTGAACGGCCGGTGTGCAAACGTTTACCTGCATCGCCAACCAATTCGGTTAAACGCTTTTCTATATTAAGATGCACATCTTCAAGATCGAGTAACCACTCAAATTTTCCGCTGTTGATTTCTTCTAGAATCTGCTGCATGCCGCGTTGAATGTCGGCATAGTCTTGTGATGTAATGATTTTTTGATGTGCCAACATCTCCGCATGTGCTAGCGAGCCTTGAATATCAACGTGAGCGAGTCTATGGTCAAAAAATACAGAAGCGGTATAGCGTTTAACTAAATCAGATACGGGCTCGGAAAATCGTGCGGACCATGCTTCATTTTTTTTAGAAAACTGTTCGGTCATATGATGTCTTTAATGGTGTCTTAGGTGCGACTAGTCGTTAAATTGCTGAAATAGTTGAAATTATAAGGTAGCGCGCGTGAATCTCAGTTTCATTAACCTGTATTGCGTAAACCTGCTGCAATACCATTAATAGTGAGATGTATGCCTCGATGTACCCGTATATCGGCTTTTCTACCATCGTCTTTCCATGAGCGATGACGTTTAATCAGCTCTACCTGTAAATGATTGAGTGGATCGAGATAAGCAAAGCGATTTTTAATCGAGCGAGCCAATGTAGGATTATTCGTTAATCTTTCACGAGTACCTGTCACTTGTGACAAACAATCATTAGTGAGTGAAAGTTCTATTGAGATGCGTTTGAAAATTTGATTACGTAATTTTTTGTCTGCGACCAAACCAGCATAGCGCGAAGCAACTGCTAAATCAGTTTTAGCAAGCACCATTTCCATATTTGCTAACAGGGTAGAAAAGAATGGCCATTCTTTATGCATGGCACGCAATAGTGCGATTTTTTTAGTTTTGCTTAGCGGACTCTCTTGCTCTAACCATATAGAGATGGCGCTGCCAAAGCCATACCAACCTGGAAGTAGTAAACGACATTGTCCCCAAGAGAAACCCCATGGAATAGCACGTAAATCTTCTATGCGTCGAGTTGATTTTCTGGAAGCAGGGCGTGAACCAATATTGAGTTCAGCAATTTCAGCAATTGGTGTGGCAGCAAAAAAATAATCAGTAAAGCCTGGTGTTTCATAGACGAGATTGCGATAAGCGCGATAAGCTAGTTCAGATAGTTCTTCCATCACGCTTTCAAATTCAGCTAAACGCTTTGCGCGTTTTCCTTCCTTGATGGGGGGCATTAAACTCGCTTCCATCACAGCAGCAATCACTAACTCTAAATTACGATGACCAATTTCAGGATTAGAAAATTTAGAGGCAATGATTTCACCCTGTTCTGTTAGTCTGAATTGACCATTCACTGTGCCGCTAGGTTGAGCCAATATAGCTTCATGGCTAGGGCCGCCTCCACGACCGACTGTGCCGCCACGCCCATGGAATAAACGGAGTTTGACATGATGTTTGTTGAAAATTTTTACTAACTCTGTTTCAGCTTTGTAGAGTTCCCAGTTTGATGTCAGAAATCCACCATCTTTATTCGAGTCTGAATAACCTAACATGACCTCTTGCAATTCACCTTGCTGATGAACCAGTGCACGTATTTCAGGGATGGATAGCAAACCATCCATGATGTCAGCCGCTACACGTAAATCTGGGATGGTTTCAAACAAAGGAATAACCATCAGTTCTGCTTCTTGTTTGCCGCTCTGCGCATCAGTGCAAAATAGACCAGTTTCTTTTTGCAATAAAAATACTTCTAAGAGATCAGACACACTTTCAGTGTGAGAAATAATGTAATTGCGAATGGCTTTACTACCGAATTGTTTACGTATGTTGCGCGCCATTTGTAAGATGGTTAATTCTGATTGTGTGAGTTCTGAATAGCTTGTGTAAGGCGAGTACAGTAGACGTGGTTGTTGTAGCTGACTTAGAAGTAACGAAATTTTTTCTTCTTCACTCAAGCTAGCGTAATCTTTTACAACATTTGCAGCTTTGAATAATTCGGATAAAACTTGTTCATGCACATCTGAACTTTGGCGCATGTCTAAGGTGGCGAGATGAAAACCAAAAATTTGTACAGCACGTTGTAAAGCATGCAGGCGTTTGCGAATTAAAGCAGCGCCATGATTAGCCATTAGAGATGCAGCAATAATGTCTAAATCTTGCAAAAATTCTTCACCATGCTCGTAAGGCTCTAGCACGCCGACTTCTTTGCGTTGTATGGCGATGCCTAATTTTCTAGCTGTAGCAGCAAGTCGTGCATAGACGCTAATGAGTGCACGTCGATAGGGTTCATCAGTGCGATGTGGTGAATTATCTGGTGAAGCTTCTGCCATTGCTTGTAGTGCGGGGCTAACAGCCACTAATAGAGTGGAGATAGAAAGTTCAGCGCCGAGTGTATGTACTTCTTCACAATAAAAATCGAAAATCGTCGTCGATTGTCTTGCCATGGCTTGTGACATCGTGCCAGCATTCACATTCGGATTGCCATCTCTATCGCCACCAATCCAGCTACCCATTTGCACAAAAGGTGGCAAGGTGGTTTTTTTTGCGCGTGAATTTTTGACAGAAAATACTGCTGCACATTCTGTTTCTAACTCATCAAATAAAGCAGGTAATTCACGCAGGAAGGTAATGCGGTAATACGAGAGTGCATTATCAATCTCATCTTCAACGGTGAGTTTGGAATAGCGCAGCATACGTGTTTGCCACAGCGTGGCGACTTCTGCGTGGAGTAGTTCTAAATTTCGAGCTCGTTCACTCGGGGTGAGTGGTAAATCACGCCCTGCTAGTAAGCGTGCAATTTCACGTTCTGCATCCAGTATGCTTTTACGTTGTACTTCTGTGGGATGCGCAGTTAATACCGGTGAGATCAAGGCCTCAGTAAAAAAATTCTGCACTGCAGAAGCAGTCACACCTGCGTCATGTAATTTTGTGAGTGTAGAAGCAATACTTCCAGATTGTGATGCAGAGCCAGCTAACAAATGTGCTCGTCTGCGGCGATTATGATGTTGATCTTCAGCGATATTGGCGAGATGAGAAAAATAAGAGAACGCACGTACTACAGAATTAGTTTGATCACGCGTTAGTTTTTTTAATAACTTATCTAAATCAGCTCCTGCAGCAGGATCGGATTCACGTCGAAAACGCACAGCCGTTTGACGTATGGTCTCTACGACATGAAATACGGCTTCCCCTTCTTGATGGCGAAGTACCTCACCGAGTATACGTCCGAGCAGACGTATGTCTTCTTTAAGTGGTGCATCTTTATCGGATTTAGTGGAACTGCGCGATGTACGAATTGTGCGAGGTGAGTGAGTTGCCATGGCTGATAGTTGAGCTAGTAAGACATAGTCGGATCGCATGTGCAAGCGAATGCAGCATGACGCTAAATTACTTTTGTTTCAGTTAACTTATTACTGATAATTTAATAAGCTGAATAGTCACAGCAATTGACACCATCTTCTCGATTGACTGTTAGCTAAGTAGGCTGATTCTATTGTGCTGCATGATAGAATTCACCCAATTTTTTTAGCTACACAAACTAGGTCGACAATCAAGCTGACCAATTCTTCAAAGGGGTTGTGGTGAACGCATCGTTTTCTGGAAAATTAGTGATCGCCACGCGCGAGAGTCGTCTCGCCATGTGGCAAGCTGAAACCGTCCGCGACCGCTTGCTTGAATTATATCCTCACAGTAGCGTGGAAATACTAGGAATGACCACCCGTGGCGACCAAATTTTGGACCGTACCTTATCAAAAGTGGGTGGTAAAGGCTTGTTTGTGAAAGAACTCGAAGTCGCTATGCAAAATGGTGAGGCAGATCTCGCGGTGCATTCACTTAAAGATGTGCCTATGGAGTTGCCAATTGGGTTTGAATTAGCTGCCGTATTAGAACGAGAAGATCCACGTGACGCATTTGTTTCGAACGATTTTGCTAGCTTGGATGCCTTACCCGATGGCGCCATTGTTGGTACTAGTAGTTTGCGTCGCCAAGCTCTGATTGCAGCGCGTTTCCCTAAGCTGATTATTCATCCTTTGCGCGGTAATCTGGATACACGCTTATCTAAGTTGGATCGCGGAGAATATGCTGCAATTATTTTGGCAGCAGCGGGTTTGAAACGCTTGGGCATGGCTGAACGTATTCGATCCTTTATCGCGCCTGAACAAAGTCTTCCTGCTCCTGGTCAGGGTGCAATGGCGATAGAAATTACCTCTGGTCGTCCAGAATTGCAGGCGTTACTCGATCCGTTAAATCATACGGATAGTGAACGAGCAGTGCGAGCAGAGCGCACCTTGTCGCGTAATTTTGGTGGAAGTTGTCAAATTCCTTTAGCAGCTTTTGCTACGATAGATAAGGATGTGATGCACTTACGCGCTATGGTGGCAACACCCGATGGTAAGCGTATTGCTCAAGCTTCTATTCATGGACCGGCAAACAATCCAGAAGCGCTGGGACATGAGATTGCTGATGCTCTGCTAGCACAAGATGCGAAATCGATTCTTGCTGCATGTGAGGCTGAGGCTAGTGGAGACTCTGCAGCTTAAGTTCGTCATTGAGCAAGTGGTTTCAAGTAAAACGCTTAGCTCTCTTTGTTAAGGTTGCGAAGCGTAATTTCCTGTCATGTAATCTCACATGTGGACGATTAAGCAGTGAATCCTGTTGTCATAACCAGACCAGCTGCACAGGCAGAGGCCTTGGCGCTGCAACTTTCTGCATCTGGTTATCCAGTGCGGCTTTTCCCTTTATTGGAAATTCAACCGCTAGCTGATACAACAGAGTTAAGTACCACCCTCGCCAAGTTAAGTGACTATGCCATGGTGGCTTTTGTGAGCCCAAATGCGATAGATGCGGTCTTTGCCCATCTCTCTGACTGGCCTAACAATGTCATTGCTGCTGTGGTGGGTGAGGGTAGTCGATTAGCATTAGCGCGGCATGGTGTGACAGATGCAAACGCAACCATCATTTCTCCTAGCGACAAACAACGCACCGATTCAGAAACCTTACTCTTAGAGCTAGATCTTGATGCATTGCGCGGTAAAAAAGTCTTGATCGTTCGTGCCGAAAGTGGACGGGAGTTATTGGCTGATCAATTACGTGCTGCAGGAGTTTATGTGGAGCAGATAGTGGCTTATCAACGTCTTGCACCGACTTTAGATGAAGCACGACTCGTTGCACTGCGCGCCTTATTAGCCGAGCAAAATGATTGGATTATCACCAGCTCCGAGGCACTACGTTTACTAAAACAGATGGTTGAACAAGCCGATCCTGTCGTCGGGTGGCAGCATATGCAAAACAAAACCCTGATTATTCCTCATCCTCGCATCGCAGAAACTGCCAATGAACTAGGATTTACGCACACAATTCTGTGCGGATCAGGCGACGAAGCCTTGTTGGGCACGATACAATCTCGAACATGACTGAACCGCACTCTTCCCCAACTCAAGAAAACGCCGCTGCTTCACAAGCGGTGTTGAATCCTAGCTCGTCCACTCCGGCACCAAAACGTCGGCGTTGGTTAGAGATTGGGCTCTTATTACTGGCTTTGTTGCTTTTCTTAGAATGGTGGAATGCGAGCAGTAATGTGGCGAGTTTGCGGCGTGAATTAGCTCAGCGCTTAATGAGTGGCGATACCTTAAATTCCCAGACCAAGTTAATTGCGAATCGGGTTGATGAAGAAGTCAAAGTCTTACAAGGCAAGGTTTCTTTATTAGAGGCGCGGCAGGCAGAGTCGCAAGGGCAGCAGGCGGCACTAGAACAGTTGTATCAAGATTTAGCAAAAAATCGTGATGACTGGGCGATTGCTGAAGTGGAGCAAGTCTTATCTACCGCGAGTCAGCAATTGCAATTAGCAGGGAATGTTCGGGGCGCATTGATTGCCTTACAAAATGCAGACAATCGTTTAGCGCGTACTGATAGACCGCAGTTCATAGCGATTCGTCGTGCCATTGCGAAAGACATAGAAAATATTAAGAGCTTGCCCAGCGTTGATCTCACTGGAACTGCGGTTCGTTTAGATGCATTGGTTGCACAAATCGATACGCTACCTTTATTGGCGGATGAAAAACCAGCCGTTATTGCAGCTACCCCTAAGAGCCAATTAGCGCAAACAAATCGTGACGGAAAATCATCAGTCGCGCAAGATGACTGGCGCACTAGTTTGCAAAGCTATTGGCAAACTTGGAGTAGTGATATGTGGCGCGAGGTACAGCAGTTAGTCAGAGTGCGTTCTGTGACGACACCTGATGCTTTATTACTCTCTCCTGGTGAAGCATTTTTTGCGCGTGAAAATTTGAAGCTGCGTCTTTTAAATGCTCGATTAGCACTCTTGTCGCGTAACGACACAGCATTCCGATCTGATCTAAACGAAGCAGACCGTGCATTACAACGTTACTTCGATACCAAAGCGCGCCAAACTCAAGCTGCTCGTGAAGTGATTAAGCAATTACAAGCGAATGTACTGAGTATAGAAATGCCTACTCTTGCAAATAGTCTAGCCGCCTTACATCATTCACGGCCACGGCCATAAATGAACCACTAGTCCTGTTAAAAAAATATCCCATGCGATTCTTTCTTTGGCTAATGACATTGTTTGCTGCGGCCATTGGTTTGGCGGTGTTGGCACGTTTTAATCCTGGAAACGTCGTGTTATTTTATCCACCCTATCGTGTGGATTTATCGCTGAATTTCTTTCTGTTTTTGCTGACATCAGGTTTCGCTTTATTATTTTTTCTCATTAACACCATTCGATCGACCTTGGATATGCCTAGCCGAGTCAGTCTCTATCGTTTAGAGAAACGGCAACGTGAATCAGGACGTGCATTGTTAGAAGCGTTGAAAGCTTATCTTGAAGGTCGGTATGGGCAGGCTGAAAAATCTGCTGCTCGAGCTACTCAGTTACCAGAGAATGAAGGACTGGCTGCCTTATTAGCTGCACGTTCTGCACATAGGTTGCAACAAGCAGGGCGTCGTGATGCATGGTTATTGCAATCACAAAAAGATCCTGCTTTACGTAATGCACGTTTGATGACCACTATAGAATTGTTAGGTGAAGAGAGCCGCGATAGTGATGGCGCGCTATTAGCACTGGAAGAATTAAATGCTAGTGGTATTCGACATATACAAGCATTACGACTCGCCTTGCGTGTGAATCAGCATAAACGCAATTGGAAAGAGGTTTTAAGGTTGGTGCGTTTGCTAGATAAACGTCAAGCACTGCATCCCGCTTTGTCGCAACGATTACGTGATCTTTCTTATGAGGCTTTGCTGCCTACTGCTGCGCATGATGTCGATACATTAAAAAATTTCTGGGCAAAAGTACCTGCATCTGACAGAGCTAGTCCCGCTACAGCGGTAGTAGCTGCATCTGCTTATATGTCGATCGGTTTGCAACAAGATGCTGCTAGCATTATTGAAAAAGCATTGGCTGTAAATTGGGATAGTCGTTTATTAAAAGCCTACCGTTTATGCGCTGCCCCAGAGGGTTCAGCTACCTTGTTAGCGCAAATTGAATTTTGTGAGAACTGCTTGCGTGAACATCCTAATGATGCTGAATTAAGTTTAACTTTAGGTGCATTTTGTTTGCGTCAAAAATTATGGGGTAAAGCGCAGCGGCATTTGGATCATGCTTTATCGGATGCGAATGAGCGTAGCACCATACAAGAATCGCATCTCAGATTAGGGCAGTTACATGAAGCCTTAAATCAACCCGAAGTCGCAGCGAATCATTATCGACAATGTGCGATTGCGACTATGCCCCGCTTAAATCGTTCTTAATTGAATAAATCAGATTCTTGATTGGCTTGTGTAAGCCCTCAGCAAGCATGGGAACGTATAATTCTGTTTTAATTTTTTCATTTTTAATTACGAGAGAGAGTTATGAGTCTTAATCTGGTGCCAGCTGGTCGCGATTTGCCACATGATTTCAATGTCATCATTGAAATCCCTATGAATGCAGATCCTATTAAATACGAAGTCGATAAAGAATCTGGCGCGATCTTTGTGGATCGTTTCATGGGAACGTCCATGCACTATCCTTGTAATTATGGTTATGTGCCACACACTATCGCTGATGATGGTGATCCGGTTGATGTCTTAGTGATCACACCCTTTCCTTTAATTCATGGCGTGGTTGTTCGTTGTCGTGCGATTGGTGTTTTAAAAATGACAGATGAATCCGGTGGTGATGCCAAAGTATTAGCCGTGCCGGTCGATAAAATATTGCCGATTTATAAGCACTGGCAAAAGCCAGAAGATATGAATGAATTACGTTTGAAACAGATACAGCATTTCTTTGAGCATTACAAAGATCTCGAACCAGGTAAATGGGTCAAGGTCGATGGTTGGTATGGACCGGAAGAAGCAGGCAAAGAAATTATGTCAGGCGTTGAAACTTATAAAAACGCTGCAAGCAAGCCTAATTTTTAATTAAGTTCTATCAGGCTTGTCTGTTTTAAATGGATTACGTTCATTGAGTTCATCCATGTAAGAGTCGATTCCTGCGCCTTCACGGTTTAGAAATCGCTCTATCGCATCAGCAAACGCTGGATGGGCAAGCCAGTGTGCAGAATGCGTGCGTTGCGGTAAAAAGCCACGTGCCATTTTATGTTCACCTTGGGCGCCACCTTCAAAAGCCTTAATCCCTTCAGCAATACAAAATTCCAAAGGTTGATAATAAGCGGTCTCGAAATGTAGACATGCATGATGTTCAACTGCGCCCCAATAGCGACCATATAAAGTTGTTTGATCATAGATAAGTAGTGAAGACGCTATGGGCAATCCTTCACGTTCTGCAATCACGAGCAAAATATTTTCTGGCATGGTGGCAGCTATGCGTAGAAAAAAATCTATATTCAAATAAGGTGTTGAATAATGCGCGCTATAAGTTTGGTCATAGCAGCGTTTAAAAAAATGCCAGTCACTTTCACTTAAGGAAGCGCCTTTTATTTGCTTAAAGCTGATGCCTGCTTCTGCAACTTTGCGTCGTTCAGCGCGAATGTTTTTACGTTTTTTTTGCTCTAAGGTCGTGAGAAATTCTTCAAAATTTTTATAACCCGCATTCTCCCAATGAAATTGCACACCAGAGCGCAACATAAAGCCCGCTTCTGCCAGTGAATTTGCTTCTGCTTCGGTGGGATAAAGAATGTGAGTAGAAGATAAACCACGTGTAGTTTGTAAATTCTGCAAAGCGCTAATAAGCGCTAATCTGGCAGCATCATCTATGGCGAGTAGACGACCACCTGTGACAGGGGTAAAAGGTATCGCTGAAAGAAATTTTGGGTAGTACTCAAGGCCATTCCTTTGATAAGCATCAGCCCAAGCCCAATCAAAGACATATTCACCATAAGAATGAAACTTTTCATACAGCAGTAAAGCTGCAACGAGTTGTTCTTCATCCCATAAAGTTAAAAATTGCGGTTGCCATCCCGATTCACGACTTGCGCTGCCGGATTCATGTAGCGCATGCAAAAAGGCATACGATAAAAATGGAGTGGGATGATTTTGTAAGCGCAATAAGCCATCCCATGCTGTTTGTCCAACCTCAGCAAGAGAGGAAACGATACGCGTGCGATAATTCTTATTTTGCAGAGTCAACCTCATGCCATGACAGTGAATGTAGCAATAGCCCAGATCAATAGCACCGTAGGCGATTTAGCCGGAAACAGTGCAAAGATAGCGGACTGCGCACGACGCGCTTCGCTAGAGAATGCCGATATTCTTTTGACGCCTGAGCTGTCATTAGTCGGCTATCCGCCGGAAGACCTCTTGCTGCGGGTTTCATTTTACGCAAAATCTCAGATTGCGTTGCAAGCCTTAGCGCAAGAGCTAGCAGCCTTCAAGGATTTATACGTCATAGTCGGTCACCCTTTTGCTAAAGATGGTCATCACTATAACGCTGCATCGGTTTTATGTAATGGTGAAATCATACTCACCTATCGTAAACATGCGCTGCCAAATTACACCGTGTTTGATGAGAAGCGTTATTTTTCTAGTGCTGATGATGCCTGTACCTTCACACTAAAAGGTGTGTGTTTCGGGATCAATATTTGTGAAGATACATGGTTTGATGAAGCACCTGCTCGAGCACGCGCAGCAGGCGCTGAAGTGTTATTGGTGTTAAATGCTTCGCCTTATCACATGCAAAAAGAGCATTTGCGACAAGATGTCATGCGTTTTAATGTAACGGGACAAGGCATGGCTCTGGTATATGCCAATTTGGTAGGTGCGCAAGATGAATTAGTTTTTGATGGTGGTTCATTTGTCATGAATGCAAATGGCACTATCACCAATCAATTGCCGCATTTTGCAGAAGCTTGTGTGACGGTGAGTTTTAATGGTGCCGAACCTGTTGCACAAAGCCTAGCTGAAGAAATTTCAACCGAGGCGCAAGTCTATGCAGCGCTGGTGTTAGGTGTGCAAGACTATGTGCGTAAGAATGGATTTCCGGGTGCAATTATTGGTTTATCCGGTGGAGTAGATTCTGCGCTCACCTTAGCAATTGCCGTTGATGCATTGGGTGCTGAAAACGTTCGTGCTGTGATGATGCCATCGCCCTATACAGCAGAGATATCTTGGGTAGATTCACGCGAAATGGTGCAGCGTTTGGGTGTGAAATACGATGAAATTGCCATCAATGATTGTTTTACTGCTTTTCGTGATGCCTTAGATTTTGAATTTAAAGACTTGCCCGAAGACGCAACCGAAGAAAATTTGCAAGCACGTATCAGAGGAACATTGCTGATGGCGCTGTCAAATAAAACTGGTGCAATCGTTCTTACGACAGGAAATAAAAGTGAGATGGCAGTCGGTTACTGTACTTTGTATGGTGACATGGCAGGTGGCTTTGCAGCGATTAAAGACATTGCAAAAACGCTGGTTTACCGACTTTGTAGTTATAGAAATAGCATCAGTGATGTGATACCAGAACGCATACTCACGCGCGCTCCTTCAGCAGAATTGCGACCGAATCAGACCGATCAGGATTCTTTGCCTAGCTATGAAATCTTAGATGGCATCATGCAAGGCTATATGGAAGATGGTTTGGGCATTGCAGAACTGCTGCAGGCGGGGTATCTTAAAGAAGATATCGATAAAATTACACGTCTCATCAAGCTCAATGAATATAAACGGCGCCAAGCGCCTGTTGGTGTGCGTGTAACGCACCGAGCATTTGGAAGAGATTGGCGTTATCCGATTACATCTAAGTTTCGTGAGCAGTAAGTCGTTCGTATAGCAATTAGAAAAATAGCAGATATATTCATCATTACAACATTGAGGAGTTACTCGTGAAGCAAATCACTGCAATCATTAAGCCATTTAAGCTAGATGAAGTTCGTGAAGCATTAGCAGCCGTTGGTGTGAGTGGGTTGACTGTGACGGATGTTAAAGGCTTTGGCAGACAAAAAGGACACACCGAGTTATATCGTGGTGCTGAGTATGTGGTTGATTTTTTACCGAAAGTAAAAGTAGAAGCTGTCGTTGCAGAAGAGGTAGTAGAACTCGCAGTGGAAGCCATTATCAAGGCAGCTCGCACAGGCAAAATTGGTGATGGAAAAATCTTTGTACGTCAGGTTGATGAAGTCATTCGTATACGCACTGGTGAGACTGGCGCTGAAGCAGTTTGATAGTGTTACGTTAGCCTCTGAGTAAAACCACTAACGCGCCGCTTCCACCTTCTGCGGCGCGTGCTTGGCAAAACGCCATGACTTCTTCTTTCTGAACTAACCAGTTTCTTACTTTCTTTTTCAAAACCGGTTCTTTATTTACAGAGCCCAAGCCCTTGCCATGAATAATGCGTACACAGCGATAACCTTTGCGTAGCGCATGCCGTAAAAACAAAGCAACCGCTTCCCGTGCTTCATCGGTACGCAGACCATGTAAATCAAGTTGTTCTTGTATCACCCATGCGCCACGTCGTAATTTGCGCAATACATCCTGTCCCACACCATTGCGTGCAAAACTTAACTCTTCATCCGACTCCATCAGCGTTTCAACACTGAATTCATCAGAGAGTGATTCTTCTAACGCAGCTTGTTCATCTGCCAGATGATGTCGTGCAACAGGTAAGGGTCTTGGTGCATCAATCAGCACGCGTTCTTCTACACTTAGCGGTTTAACGTTGCCGACAGTCGCGCGAAATAGCGTGGCTTCCCGCTCTAATTCACGTTCTTGTTCTAGACGTTGTTGCTCTTGTTCCGCACGCAATTCTGCTTCGACTGCAAGTTGTTTTTGCAGTGCTTGTAAATCCGCAAAATTTTTCAGCGAAGTAGCCATAACAAACCATATGCAATCAAACAGTCTTAAAAATTATTCCAGACTCTCTAAATAACGTTGTGCATCGAGTGCCGCCATACAACCAGTACCTGCACTCGTGATAGCTTGGCGATAAATATGATCTTGCACATCACCGGCTGCAAACACACCTTGCACACTGGTTGCGGTTGCCATGCCTTCAAGTCCAGTTTGGGTGACGATATAACCGTTATTCATTTTTAATTGGCCATCAAAAATACCGGTATTTGGTTTATGGCCAATCGCAATGAACACACCATGCAAAGGAATGGAGGTGATTTTTCCTTCTGCTGATTTAATATTGATGCCTGTTACACCGCTAGCATCACCAGTAACTTCATCTAAGGTGTGATGCCATTGAACGTCAATTTTACCTTCCGCTACTTTTGCCATTAAACGATCAACTAAAATTGGCTCAGCACGGAATTTATCGCGACGATGCACAACCGTGACTTTCTTAGCAATGTTGGAAAGATAGAGTGCTTCTTCAACTGCGGTATTGCCGCCACCAACCACGGCCACATCTTGATTACGATAGAAAAATCCGTCACAAGTTGCGCAAGCTGAAACACCTTTACCCATGAAGCTCTCTTCAGAAGGCAATCCTAAATATTGCGCTGAAGCGCCGGTTGCAATAATAAGTGCATCGCAGGTGTACTCACCTGCATCACCCACCAGACGTATGGGTTTTTCATTTAAATGGGTGGTGTGGATGTGATCAAATACAATCTCGGTATTAAAACGTTCTGCATGTTGTAACAATCGTTGCATTAGCTCAGGACCTTGAACACCCATGGGATCACCAGGCCAGTTTTCTACATCGGTGGTTGTCATGAGTTGTCCGCCTTGTTCAACACCAGTGATCAAGACAGGATTAAGATTGGCACGAGCAGCATACACAGCAGCGCTATAACCGGCTGGGCCGGAACCTAGAATAAGTACACGAGCATGTTTTGGGGTCGACATAAATTTTTCAAAAAAGATGATAAGAAAACGAAAACTTACAGGCCTAAAAAAGGGGAATACAGGGGACAATATCGCGCATTTGCTGTTAAACGTATTGATTAGCACGTGGTTGCGGTCGGGAGGTGTATCATCCTCCCCGAATCCATGCGATAGTGCCGCTTAGTAAAGGCGTAAATTATAGTCGACCTACCAAATCCGTATCGTAGCGAAACAAAATCCATTTGCAATGACCAGAACGACTCCAAGCTATAGCCGTACCACACCAGTTGACGCGCCAACGCCTCTGCCTAACCGTTTATTGCGATTGCTCTCTGAAGCACGCTGGTTAGGCTTTGCGGTGATCTCTGTCTACCTGACCCTGATTTTCTTCACGTTTTCTGTTCAAGATCCAGGTTGGTCCCATGCCACTTCGATTAATCGCGCCTCGAACTGGGGTGGATTAATTGGCGCTTGGCTGGCTGATCTCTTTCTTTATATTTTTGGTTTTTCTGCATGGTGGTTTTGTGTTGCCTTAATTGCATTAGTCTGGGTTAGCTATAAACAACTCGCCAATCGCTTTTTGCTACAAAAGACAGTCAATCCTGCGCATCGCTATGAACCACTGATACGTGGTTGTGGTTTTGTGTTGCTGATGCTGGGTAGTTCAGGGTTGGAATTTGTGCGTATGTACACCTTAAAAG
>JBEDCU010000224.1:0-11834 GCA_041176585.1 Pseudomonadota bacterium | reverse complement strand
GAATAAGTGCGGAAGGATGTGCGCCTACAAATTCACGCCCTATGATGAATGCTTGTGCTAATCCATCCGGTGAAGGTTGAACTGCATATTGAATATTCATGCCCCATTGGCTTCCATCACCAAGCAAGGAACTAAAGCGTGGTGTGTCTTGTGGCGTAGAGATCAACAACACATCACGTATACCAGCCAACATGAGCGTAGTCAGTGGATAGTAAATCATGGGTTTGTCATACACAGGCAACAGCTGTTTAGATACTGCGGTTGTGGCTGGATATAAACGTGTACCTGAACCGCCTGCCAATATAATGCCGCGGCGCGCAATGTTAGTTTGACTCATGCGTGTTTTCCCTCGCGCTTAGCGTAATTCTTATCCATCCACTTCAGATAATCACCAGATTGCACTTTACGTACCCACTCTTGATTCGCGAGAGTCAACTGCACAGTTTTACGCATACCTGTTTCAAATGTCTCAGCAGGTTTCAAACCTAGTTCACGTTCAATTTTACGTGCATCGATAGCATAGCGTCTGTCATGCCCTGGTCTGTCGGTGACAAAGGTAATCTGTTCGCGATAAGAACGCGCTGCTGGTGATAATTCATCGAGTAGATCACACAAGGTATGCACCACATCCAGATTAGCTTTTTCATTCCAACCACCGATGTTATAAGTTTCACCTGGCTTACCATCTGCGAGTATGCGACGTAGTGCAGAACAGTGATCACCGACATATAACCAATCACGTACTTGTTGACCATCACCATAGATAGGTAAAGGCTTACCTGCTAAAGCATTCGCAATCACTAAGGGAATGAGTTTTTCTGGGAATTGCAAAGGCCCATAATTATTTGAGCAGTTACCAGTCACAACGGGTAAACCGTAAGTGTGATGCCAAGCACGCACTAAATGATCTGAAGCAGCTTTCGATGCAGAATAAGGACTGTTAGGTGCATAAGCAGTGGTCTCAGAAAATTGTGGATCGTTGGTACCTAATGATCCAAACACTTCATCGGTAGAGACATGCAGAAAACGGAAGTTACTACGTTCCGTTTCAGATAGGGTCGCGCTATAAGCACGTGCCGCTTCTAATAAACTAAAGGTGCCATCTACATTCGTCCGTATGAAGTCTCCAGGGCCATGGATAGAACGATCAACATGACTCTCCGCAGCAAAATGCAAAATCGCGCGTGGCTTATGCTGCTTTAACAGCGTCGCTATCAACTCACGATCGCAAATATCACCATGCACAAAATGATGATGCGGATTATTCGCCAGTGGCGTTAAATTGTCGGGATTGCCCGCATACGTCAGTTTGTCTAAATTGATAACAGGCTCATCGCTAGCAGCCAACCAATCCAAAACAAAATTCGCTCCAATAAATCCGGCACCGCCGGTTACAAGAATCATGCTCGACCTTATCAATTAATTAATTTTTACGCTCGCTTACATACTAGCTTCGGACCCCAATATTGTCCTAAGCCATTGTATTTACTGGTTATTTACTTCATCCCAGTACTGCAAACGCTGTATTTATACCTACTATATCGACTGCACTGCATTTTACGTGAGTGGTCACTGTCCCTACAACAAACTAGAATGATTAATCTTCCTCTTTTTGAGTACTTTTCCCCATGTCCACCTACGCCATAGGCGATATTCAAGGCTGCGCCGAGCGTCTAGATGCTTTGCTGGTTCTAATTCATGCAGAGTCGCCCGATGCAAAAT
Source organism: Pseudomonadota bacterium (assembly GCA_041176585.1). Lineage (GTDB taxonomy): Bacteria > Pseudomonadota > Gammaproteobacteria > Burkholderiales > Burkholderiaceae_D > Pernthalerella. The sequence continues at coordinate 10,112 of JBEDCU010000224.1, read as the reverse complement.
TAATTTTTTTAGGCGATTTAGTCAATCGTGGCCCGAATTCTCTTGCAACTTTGCGCAAAATTCGTGACATGGGTGCACGCGCCCAAGTGGTGTTGGGTAATCATGATTTACATTTGTTAGCGGTGTCGCAAGGCATACGTAAACCGCATCCGGCTGACACCGTGATGGAGATACTAGAAGCCGACGATAGAGAAGAACTACTCACTTGGTTACGTCATCAATCACTCGCCTTATATGAACAAGAGCATTTACTGGTTCATGCAGGTGTACTACCCCAATGGAGCATCACACAAGTTTTATCACTCGCTCAGGAAGTAGAAACGAGTTTAAGAAGTGAGCACTGGGTAGATTTTTTGCGTGAGATGTATGGCAATCAACCTACCAGTTGGCATGATAATCTTGAAGGTGCGGCGCGCATGCGTTGTATCGTAAATGGTTTAACGCGTTTACGTTATTGCACTGCTGATGGAGAAATGGAATTCATTACGAAAGAATCACCAGGTAATCCTATGCCGGGCTACATGCCTTGGTTTACCGTTCCGAATCGACTCACTGCAGCAACTACAGTCGTATTTGGACATTGGTCTACTCTTGGACTCTCACTGCAAGATAACATCATAGGACTTGATACAGGTTGCGTATGGGGCGGCAAACTAACAGCATTGCGACTTGCTGATCGGGCTTTACTGCAAGTGTCCTGCCCTCCATATCAGCGTCCGTTTTAAATCTCTGTATTAAATTTTTACCTCAAGTACCTTTGCAATTTTTGCCTGCATCGTTACCGCAAGCTCTCTTCTATGTGCACCTGTACTACTGACTGCAGGCAAGCGAATTAATTCTGCATGCATAGCAGGATGACGCATGATCATCAGCACGCTTTCTGCAAAACTCATCTCACCAATGAAATCAGCCGCAAGATGATAATTACCCGCAGCATCGCGATAACGAATTGCATAAGCTTGCACTGGCACTTGCGCTTCTATCGCAGCCTCAAATAAATTCGCATGAAATGGTAATACCGTTCCTTGCGGTGCTGTTGTACCTTCAGGGAAGAAAGCTACACGTTCACCGTTATGTATGCTTTGCACTAGTCCAGCATAAATACGTCGCACATCACGTTGTTTACCACGCGCGATAAAAATCGTTCCTGATTTATCACATAACCAACCTATTAAAGGCCAATCACGTATATCTGATTTTGCGACGAAGCGACAAGCATGCACGCTATTAATAACGAAGATATCCAACCAAGAAATATGATTACAAATAATGAGCGCCGGAGATACAGGCTCAGCTTTTGCGACATTATTGAGTTGTAAGGTGACGCCGCAAATTGCTATCAGTTGCGCCGACCATTTTTGTATACGACGCTCTTTACCTGCATGATCAAGAAAGGGGAATAGCAAGCCACACTTGACTAGCCCCACACCTAAGTGCACAGCCAATCTAAGCAAAGAAAAAATTGAAACGCTACGCATAATCAACAACCCTTAGCGCTGAAAAACAATACGACCAGAGACTAAGGTGGTATGCACTTGCCCTTGTAATTCATAACCCAAGAAAGGTGTGTGTTTACCTTGACTTAATAAAGCCGAGGCTTGAACGGTCCACATGGTGTCTGGATTAAAGATACAGATGTCTGCTGCACTACCTACACTCAACTGACCAGCAGTTAAACCAGCAACGCGTGCAGCATCGACTGTGATGCGTGAGAGTGCATGACTTAGTCGTTGATTTGATTGTGCTACTGATGCATCTGCCCACTTCAGTGCCAGTGAGAGTAGCAACTCTAAGCCCGTTGCACCAGGTGAAGCTTCTCCAAACGGGAGTAGTTTTTCATCATCATCTACCGGCGTGTGATCAGAACAAATTGCATCGACTGTGCCATCAGCTACCGCAGCACAAATCGCTTCTCTATCACGTTGACTACGTAGTGGTGGAACCATACGTGCATTTGAATCAAAAAATCCTATGTCTGCATCAGTGAGATGTAAGTGATGTGCACCAACGTCACAAGTAACAGGTAATCCTTCTGCTTTTGCAGCTCGCACTAATGCAATACCATCAGCAGAAGATAAACGACATAAATGTACTCGCGCACCAGTCGATCGCATTAATTCAAAAATAGTATGTAAGGCGATGGTTTCACTAATGACGGGTACACCAGCTAAACCTAGGCGCGAAGCTAATGGACCGCTATGCGCAATACCGCCTTTACCTAAATGCGGATCTTGTGGACGCAGCCATACCGTGTAGCCAAAAGTTTGCGCATACTGCATGGCACGTAATAGCACTGTTGTATCTTGTATGGCATGTTCGGCTTGCGAGAAACCGACACAACCTGCTTCTGTTAACTCAGCCATTTCAGTCAGTTCATGGCCTTTGAGTGCAATCGTTAATGCACCTAAGGGATAGACATGCGACTGATTCAAACTGCGTGCTCTATGCACTAGCATTTCAACTAAACCGGGTTCATCTAATGCAGGATCGGTATCTGGAGGACAGACTAAACTAGTGACGCCACCCGCTAATGCAGCTTGTAATTCTGATTCCAGTGTAGCTTTGTATTCATAGCCGGGCTCTCTTAAGCGCACTGATAAATCTACCAAGCCGGGCGCCACAATTAAACCACTCGCATCTATCTTTTGTTCAGCAACAAAACCTAAAGGTGCTATGCCTATTGCAGCAACCTTACCATCTATGATGAATAGATCTTGCTTAGCATCGATCTGATTAGCAGGATCAATTAAGCGTCCGTTTGTGATCTGAAGTTTCATCTCTTATTCTCGTTATTCAGCATATTGTTAAGTTAGATAAAACCATTTTTTAAGTACCCGCCAACATACTCATGACTGCCATACGTACTGCGATACCAAAGGTCACTTGCGGCAATATCACGGCTTGTGCACCATCAGCTACAGCAGAATCAATTTCTACACCACGATTCATAGGACCTGGATGCATCACTATTGCATCCGGCTTCGCTAAAGCTAGTCGTTCTGGTGTTAAGCCATAGCTTTTAAAATATTCTTGTGCCGATGGTAAGAGCGCGCCTGTCATACGTTCATTTTGTAAGCGCAACATGATGATGACATCAACGCCTTTTAAACCTTCATTCATATCGGTAAAGACACGCACACCCATTTGTTCTAAACCACTAGGCAACAAGGTACGTGGGCCGATAGCTCTCACCTCAGGTACACCTAAGGTAGTTAAGCCATGAATATCCGAGCGGGCTACACGACTATGCAAAATATCGCCAACTACTGCCACTGTCAGATTGGTGAAATCTTTTTTATAGTGACGTATGGTGTACATGTCCAACAAGCCTTGCGTAGGATGCGCATGTCTTCCATCACCTGCATTGACTACATGAACATGGGATTGTCCGGTTTCGATTAAGTGTTTAGCGATCAGATAAGGCGCGCCTGATTGCGCATGTCGTACGACAAACATATCAGCATGCATGGCTGCCAAATTATCGATGGTGTCGAGTAGAGATTCACCTTTACTCGCACTCGATGCAGAAATATTCAGATTGATGACATCCGCTGATAAACGCTTAGCGGCAATTTCAAAGGTGGTACGTGTGCGGGTAGAATTTTCAAAGAATAAATTGAATACACTTTTACCACGCATGAGCGGGACTTTTTTTACATCTCTATCACCGACTCCGACAAAAGAAGAAGCGGTGTCGAGTATGCGAGTCACTACTGCACCGGGCAGACCTTCTATGGTGATTAAATGTTGTAACTCACCGTTTTTATTTAATTGCGGATTATGCATGGTCTACCGTAAGGGTAAGGCGGCCATCATCAGCCTTTTTCAAAATAAGTGATTGATTTGCTTCTAGCTTAATTTTTTTCGCTACAAAATCTGCTGCGACCGGTAATTGTCTTCCACCTCTATCTAACAAGGCAGCCAACATGATTCTTGCCGGACGACCATAGTCAAACAAAGTATTGATGGCAGCGCGAGTTGTGCGTCCTGTGTATAAGACATCATCAACTAGTAAAATTGTGGCGCCCTCAATTTCGATAGGAATATGACTAGGTTTAACATCAGCATGCAAACCGCGCTTAGCATAATCATCGCGATAAAACGATACATCGAGAAAACCTATCTCTTTGATTTGCAAACTTTGCGCTAGTCGCTCAGCTAACCAAGCACCACCAGAATAAATACCGACTATCGCAAGCCGCTGCATACCAGTCAGCTCTTGTTTGACTTGTGCTTCTAGAGTTTGATACAACGCTTCTGCGTCAAGTTCGGGTAGAGTCATAATCATCAAAATATTGTTGAAGAATGATGGCAGCAGCTTGATCATCCACAGGTTGATTTTGTTGTTGTACTAGCACTGCAGAGGAATAACGTTCATCTACTAACACTGTCGCTATTCCAAAACGTCCGTGCAACTGATTCGCAAAGCGTCGACAGCGCTGTGTCATTTCATGTTCCTCACCATCTGGATGTAATGGCAAACCCACCACCGCCAGTTGTGGCTGCCATTCTTGTACCAGCAGTGCTATCGCATTAAATTTTTCTTCATTAGTCGCAGCAGTAATGATAGTCAAAGGACTCGCTTGCTTTAAAACAGTATTACCAATCGCGACACCTATGCGCTTAAGGCCAAAGTCAAAGGCCAATATGGTTTTCACGCTGTTAGGTTTTCACAAAAAACTGCACCAATCACGCATGCCCTGCATCGCCAGTCAGTCGGCTAGGATCTATGCCGAGTAAATTCATCGCAGCGACAAAGCGTTCTTGTATCGGTATCTCAAACAAGATTGCAGGATCAGCAGGCACTGTCAGCCATCCGTTGCGCAAAATTTCTTCTTCTAATTGACCGGCACTCCAACCTGCACAACCTAATGTCACCAAAAACTGGCTGGGACCACTACCGGCAGCAATCGATTCCAATACATCACGCGAGGTAGTCAATGCAAGTTCATCATTAATTTTTAGTGATGAACTATAGGTAGTCGCTGAAGTATGCAAAACAAAACCACGCTCGACTTGCACCGGACCACCAAACATCACCGGTTCAGCAGGTAGTAAACCAGCATGCGGATTAATCTCTAACGTCATATCTAAACGCGAGAATAAAACATCCATAGTCATGTCAGTTGGTTTATTAATAATCACGCCCAATGCACCGCCAATATGATGTTCACAGAGATAGACTACTGTGCCACCGAATATGGGATCCAACATGGAAGGCATAGCGATTAAGAAGTGATTCGATAAATCGAGTTTGACTTCGTTATCTGCAGCTTGGGGAATAGAATAAATGCGGTCATCCTCAGCTGAAACGGAGGGTGAAGAGAGTGAGGCGGGACGTATCTTGCCTTGCTTGGCCATAGATCGAATTTTATCAGCTTTGCAGATTCTTAGATCGATTGTTCCATCGTTTTTACACAAACTAGCTAGCCCGCGACGTTCTAAAATGTAAACCAAACATGCATTGCCAAGAAATAATGGCCGAGAAACGCTACACTTCCCTCTCATGCTTTGGTCTGCTGTAGCTATTACAGTACTGATCCCCGTTCACATTTCGACTTTCTCACATGACCGATATGACAAGATTTGATCATTCACTGGTGTGGCTACGCCGTGATTTACGCCTATTTGATCAGGCTGCACTGCATCAGGCCTTGATACAAAGCCGACATGTGTATTGTGCTTTCATTTTTGATAAAGCTATTTTGACTCCATTACTAGAAAACGGCGCAGAAGATAGGCGCGTCGCTTTTATTCACGCTAGCTTGTTGGAATTGGATGCCGAGCTCAAGAAACTAGGGGCTAGTCTAATTGTGCGTCATGCTGATGCGGTTGATGAGATTCCCCATCTGGCAAAACAACTAGGCGTGCAAGCTGTGTTTATAAATCATGACTATGAACCGCATGCAATAGCACGCGATGCAAAAGTTTCATCCGCATTAGAAAAAGATGGTCGCGTCATGCTGAGTTATAAAGACCAAGTCATCTTTGAAAAAAGTGAAGTGCTCTCTTTACAAGGCAAACCCTTTTCTGTTTTCACCCCATATAAAAATGCATGGTTGAAAAAATGTCAGACTGCGCCAGGTGAATTTGATTTATCTCTGTTAGCACCCTACCCAACCAAACCACAACGCGGTCAATTATTACCTGCTCCAAGCACTGAAAAAATTCCTACTTTAAGCGAGATGGGATTTGCAGATTGTGATTTAGCTGCACTGAAGATCCCAACTGGTATGCAAGGTGGTCAAGCTTTGTTAGATGACTTTGTACATCGCATGTCACAGTATGATGAGACGCGTAATTTTCCTGCTGTAAAAGGTCCTTCTTATTTATCCGTGCATTTGCGTTTTGGAACAGTATCGATAAGAGCTTTAGCCAGACGTGCGATGGAAGCGATTCAATCTGGTATCGGAGGAGCAGGTACTGCGGTATGGTTAGCTGAATTAGTGTGGCGTGATTTTTATTTTATGATTTTGCATCACAACCCACATGTTGTGCATGGTGCTTTTAAAACAGATTATGACCGCATTGCTTGGGAAACAGGTCCAGAAGCTGAAGCATTATTTCAAGCATGGTGCGATGGAAAAACTGGATACCCACTGGTTGATGCAGCCATGCTACAACTCAATCAAACTGGCTATATGCATAATCGACTGCGTATGGTGACTGCATGCTTTTTAATTAAAGATTTAGGCATAGATTGGCGACGTGGTGAAGCCTATTTCGCGCGACACTTAAATGACTTTGATCTCTCCGCTAATAATGGAGGATGGCAATGGGCTTCTTCATCTGGTTGTGATGCTCAGCCTTATTTTCGTATCTTTAATCCGATTACTCAATCAGAAAAATTTGATACAGAAGGAAAATTCATTAAGCGCTATTTGCCACAATTAGCAAAACTTCATCCTAAACAAATTCATGCGCCATGGATGCTTACTGCTATGGAGTTAAGTATGGCAGGCATAGAATTAGGTAGTAACTATCCACATCCTATTGTGGCACATGATGAAGCACGCAAAAAAACACTAGCAAGATATGCTGTGGTGAAAAAAGAAGTGGCTTAGGATGATATTGCGATAATTTTTGATCACTGTGAAAACGACTTCAAGCAAAACTTTTTATAAGTGTCAGTAATTCTGTTTCATTGAATGGTTTTCCTAAGTAAGCAGTAGCGCCTAATTCTTTAGCATGCGCACGATGCTTGTCTGCAGTACGAGAAGTTATCATCACGACCGGCAAGGCACTTGTTTTTGTATCTTGACGTAGATAATGCAAAAACTCAAAGCCATCCATGCGCGGCATTTCTATATCAAGTAAAACGATAGAGACTTGCTCTGTTTGCAAAATCTCTATCGCATGTAATCCATCTCTGGCTAACAAGACGCTATATCCTGCTCGCTCTAACAGTCTTTGACTAATTCGTCTGACAGTTAAAGAATCATCCACTACCAACACTTTAAAAATCGGTGTCGATGTTGTGACAGAAGCAGGTTTTTTATTTTTTCTAATTGAATCACTGACTAAAAATAATAAAGGATTAATAATTAAGGCAATGCTGCCATCTGGCATCACAGAAGCACCAACTATGCCTTTCACTGTAGAGACTTGCGGACCTATATTACGTACTACCACTTCACCATTGCCTAAGATTGCCTGCACTTCTAGCGCAAGCTGACCGCTCACACCGCGCAAAATAATCACTGAATTTAAAGCTGTTCGTAATTCGGTTTCAGTTACATCATCTTCATCTAATAACAGAGCCAACTGTTGTAATACTATGCGTTCTTTACGCCACAGTATTTCTCCACTTTGTCGCGCAAGTTTTAAGTCGGCTAAGCTCAATTGCAATACCTGCTCCACCATATTCGAAGGCAAAGCGAATTGTCTGTCGCCGTGCTGAATGATCACGACCGCTGCAGTAGCCAAACTTAAGGGGAGAAATAAAGTAAATGTGACTCCCTGACCTGTTTGACTTTTCACTTGTATTACACCACGTTGACTTAACACGGTATCGCGTACGACATTCATACCTATGCCACGACCGGCATTAGCAGTTAGTTCTGATGAAGTAGAAAAGCCAGGTGCAAAAATAGTCTCAGTGAGTGCTTCTTCACTAGGATTCGCATCCATCGCTAATAAACCCATGGTCTTTGCACGCTCAGCTATACGCACAAAATCTAAGCCACGACCATCATCACTGATTGTGATGATAATTTCATTCCCTTGTTGAATAAGATTGATGAGAAGTTTTCCGCATTTATCTTTGCCCGCTTTTATACGATCAGCACTCGCTTCTATTCCATGCGTGATTGCATTCCTTAATAAATGCTCAATAGGGCTAATGATCTTATCTAGTAGACTACGATCAATTTCAGACTGACTTCCAGTGATATCGAGTCGTACTTCGCGTTCCGACTCACGCGCCACCTGTCGCACCAGATGATGTAAACGTTCTGATACGCTAGCAAACCGAACTACCCGAACACGTTTCAGATCATTTTGAATTGCACGTGCATATTTTTCATGGCTATATAAAATTGCATGCGTTTTTTCTATCTGCCGACTCAAGCTGCGTTCAATACTGGCAGCATCACTCATACTCTCTGCCATAGAGCGTGTTAATTCTTGTAAACGCGTAAAACGATCAAACTCCAAAGGATCAAAGGCTTGCTGCTGAGATGCCTGCATTTTCGAAGCAATACTTGATTCAGCCACAAATTCTAATTCGCGTAATTGCGAACGTAATCGCATCAATGTGTCAGTTAAATCAAGCAGAGATTTTTTTTGCTGCTGAATTTCAGCACTCAGTCGAGCACCATCCACAATCAGTTCAGCAGCTGAGCCTGCTAATCTGTCCATGACATCGGTGCGTACTCTTAATAAAGTAGATTCTTGCGAGGCAGCGACTGTCTCGTGTACTGTGGGTGCTGTAATTAGTGATGTATCTTGCTGACCATCTCGCTGATTATCTTGCTGACCATCTTGATGATTAAGAAATGGCGTATGAAGTTCATCATCGCCATTCTGTGATTGTTTTTTTAATTTTGCTAGCGCCGATGCAGCGAAATCATATGCTAGGAATAGCTGTGCAATTTTTTCACCATCTCTATTCGGCGCATCAGCTAGCTGCTCTATCTCTGTCTCCATTTGATGGAAATGCTGTCCCAATGCCTTACATCCTGCCATACGCGCACCGCCTTTCAACGTATGCAGAATACGTAATAGAGCGTTCGCAGATTCATTGTTTTGGGGATGATCAAACCAATTCCGTAACAAAGAATCTAGCTCAGGAAAGTAATCCATAGCTTCTTCAATGAAGATTGCTACTAATTCTGCATCAGGATCTTCTTCAATCTCGTACCCAAATTTATCCTCAATCGACTCCTCTACACTAGCGAGCTTGGAATGGGGCGAACTACTCTCCTCCTCCTCTTTCTCTTCAAGCACAACAGCTTCACTAGTTGCTACTGAACTATGCGGCATCCACTTACTTGCGGGGTGGGTTGCTTGATTCACATCGATAGTTGATACATTCAATGATGTAACGCCACTCGCTCCCAATTCTCCACTCAATCGATCTCTGAGAGTTAGCAATTGCTCTACCAAAGCTAGCTTTGCATCGGGAATAACACCGCTTGAGAGATCTTGTAATTGACTAGTCAATGCTATCGCGCTTTGCATTAATAAATCTGCTGTTATTTGGTCTGCGTGTGCTGCATCTGTCACGAGCTGTAATACCTGCTCTAAAGCGGTAGATAAGGCACTCATGCTAGGCACACCCACAGTTGCAGAACTACCTGCTAAAGAATGCGCTGCATGTGCCGCCGTTTGCAATACATGTTCATCTGGAAATGAGAGCCACATTTGTAAAGCATTATTGAGTTGCGCAACCAACTGCTGTGCTTCTTTGAGATAAATTCTTTGTAAGGCAGGGCTGGCAATTAAGGGCAAAGGTACAAGACTTAATGAGTGACTTGAAATAGGAAATGACTGCTCTGGTTTTTGATGGCGATGTAATTCTTCTGCGTGCAGCTTTTGTTCAACTTGATTTATTACTAGCTGATTTACTTCGAGCTGATTTACTTCATTCTCATTTTCTTTAAGCTTGATTT
>JBEDCU010000223.1:0-7731 GCA_041176585.1 Pseudomonadota bacterium | reverse complement strand
TTGCGCGGTTTCTTTTTATTTGAATATCAAGTTTGCAATCCTCTTTAATTTTGTTTCTTTATTTGCAATTCCTCATCAATTTCCCCCTTATTTCCTTACTTCAAACTCTTTTCGGGTGCTTCAATTCAGTCGGATGTATGTAAACCTAGATTGACGTAAATAATTATTGACACGTAGTCAAATAGTTATTAGTCTGAGTCATATCTTGGAATTCGTTCATACGGTGATTGGCAAAGGGATGAATAGAAGCTTTTGCTAAATTACATAAAAGGCAATATTTGGGATTGGTTAAAAAGCCAAACTCAATACACACTGAGGCAAGACTCATGAACATGAATAATTCTGCTCGAAAAGTTCAAAGTGAAAACTTGAGTGCCAGAGTTGTCATCGTGACGATGGATAGTCATTTAGCGAGTGCCACCGTTCGCGCGCAAAGTGTGTTGTCGCGTTCTTTTCCTGGATTGACTCTCACGGTTCATGCAGCCTCTGAGTGGGGCAATAGTCCAAGCGCACTTGCGCGCTGTATAGAAGATATTGAGCAGGCCGACATTGTGATCGCGGCCATGCTGTTCTTAGAAGATCATTTCCTCCCTGTTTTACCAGCATTAACTGCTCGTCGCGATAAATGTGATGCGATGATTTGCGCTTTGTCTGCCGGTGAAGTCATGCGTTTGACCCGTATGGGTAAATTCAGTATGGATGGTAAGACTAGCGGCCCTATGGCACTACTCAAACGCCTCAAGGGAAATTCCAAGCCGGGCGAAGGAAGTAAACCTAGTGCAGCGGGCGCAAGGCAAATGAAGATAGTGCGACAGTTGCCTAAGATTTTGCGTTTTATTCCAGGTACAGCGCAAGATGTACGTATCTATTTTTTAGTCTTGCAGTATTGGCTTGCTGGTTCAGAGGAAAACATCACCAGCATGATCGCTATGCTGTTAGACAATTATGCAGATGGTCCAAGACGAGCCTTACGTGGTCAGTTTAAGGTCAAGCCTCCAGTTGAGTATCCTGAAGTTGGTATCTATCACCAAAACATGAAGGGTCTTGTACAGAACAAGGGTATGTCTGAATTAACTTCAGATTTACCTTCTGTAGCTAAAACAGGTAAGCGCGGTACTGTCGGTTTACTGTTATTGCGTTCTTATCTTGTTGCAGGTAATGCAGCCCACTACAACGGTGTGATTACTGCGCTTGAAGCACGTGGCATGCGTGTTGTGCCTGCGTTTGCTACCGGTCTTGATGCACGCCCTGCAGTGGAAAAATTCTTCATGAAAGATGGTCGCTCTACAGTCGATGCCATCATTTCTCTCACTGGTTTTTCTATGGTGGGTGGCCCTGCCTACAATGATTCAAAATCAGCAGAAGAGATTCTTGCGAAACTCGATGTGTATTATCTCTCCGTGATGCCAGTAGAGTTTCAAACACTGGAACGTTGGGGTGCGAATGAACGTGGTTTGATGCCAGTTGAAGCCACCATGATGGTAGCGATTCCTGAGCTCGATGGCTCAACCGGTCCTCTCGTGTTTGGTGGTCGTAGCACAGGTGCTGGTGATCAATGCACAGGATGTAGTCGTCGTTGTGTATTCCCTGCATCAGAGAATGAACATGACATGCAAGTCTGTATAGAACGTGCAGACATGTTGGCTTCCCGCGTAGGTAAGTTGATTGATTTAAAACGTGCCGAGCGTGCGAATAAAAAAATTGCTGCTGTTGTGTTTAATTTCCCACCGAATGCAGGCGCAACAGGTACTGCAGCATTTCTCTCGGTCTTTGAATCTATGTTCAACATGCTCGCTTCTATGAAAGAAGCAGGCTATACGATCACCATGCCTAAAGATGTGGATGATTTACGAGAGAGTGTAATCAAAGGTAATGCTGAGCAGTATGGCGCAATGGCGAATGTACATGCCACGATTCCTGTTGATGATCATGTGCGCCGTGAGCGCTGGTTAAAAGAGATAGAAGCACATTGGGGTCCAGCACCAGGCCAACAACAAAGTGATGGTCGTTCAATTTTTGTATTAGGTGCGCAATTTGGTAATGTGTTGGTGGGTATACAGCCTGCCTTCGGATACGAAGGCGACCCTATGCGACTGTTGTATGAAAAAGGTTTTGCGCCTACCCATGCCTTCTCTGCTTTCTATCGCTACTTACGTGAAGACTTTGGTGCGACTGCAGTGCTGCATTTTGGAACCCATGGTGCACTTGAATTCATGCCTGGTAAACAAGTAGGTATGTCGGGAGATTGTTGGCCTGATCGTTTGATAGGCGATCTACCTAACTTCTATCTCTATGCATCGAACAATCCTTCTGAAGGCATGATTGCTAAGCGTCGCGCTGCAGCTACCTTAATTAGCTACATGACACCGCCAATCGCTCAAGCAGGTTTATATAGCGGTTTAATAGATTTAAAAGCATCGCTAGAACGTTTGCGTGGTTTAGAACCTGAGTCTGAATCAGAACGCACAGAACTGACTGTTTTAGTACAAACGCAGGCAGCAGAATTAGAGCTAGCAACCATGGAGCCTGCATGGACTGAAGATGATCATGAAAAAATCCAGAAGCTCTATAACGATGTACTAGAGTTTGAATACACCTTGATTCCTGAAGGCTTGCATGTGATAGGCCGACCTATGTCGGTAGCAGAGCGTACCGATATGTTGTTATCTGTTGCCGATGCTTCACACGGAGTGCAGCCTACTCCTGAATTACGCAACACTATTCAAGCCATGCTCACTGAAAGTAAGTCATTAGTGATCGCACCTGAGCATGCAGAGTTAATGAATGCACTCGCCGAAATTGATCGAGTGATGTGCCAAGACAATGAGATCAACGGCATTTTGCATGCTCTCGATGGCGGTTATGTAAGACCCGCTCCTGGTGGTGATTTAATTCGCACACCTGAAGTCTTGCCTACCGGTCGTAATTTGCATGGCTTTGATCCTTTCCGTTTACCAAGCGCGTTTGCGGTTAAAGATGGCAAGCGTATGGCAGAGCATTTACTACAGCGTCATATTCAAGATGGCAATCCATTACCAGAAACAATTGCGATGGTGTTGTGGGGTACCGATAACCTGAAGAGTGAGGGTGCACCGATTGCGCAAGCTTTAGCGTTAATGGGAGCAAAACCACGCTTTGATAGTTATGGTCGTTTAGCTGGCGCTGAATTATTATCATTGGAAGAGATCGGACGTCCACGTATTGATGTCGTTATTACCTTATCGGGTATTTTCCGTGATTTGCTACCTATGCAAATTAAGCTCTTAGCAGAAGCTGCTTACTTAGCTGCTAAAGCAGATGAATCTAGCGACATGAATTTCATTCGTAAGCATGCGTTAGCACATCAAGCTGAACATGGATGTGATCTTGAAACTGCTGCACTACGTGTGTTTGGTAATGCCGAAGGCGCGTATGGTTCGAACGTCAGTCAATTAGTTGATAACAGTCGTTGGGAAGATGAAGATGAACTCGCCGAAACCTATACTAAGCGTAAAGGTTTTGCGTATGGTGTGTCGGGTCGTCCTGTGCAACAAATAGCATTACTAAAAAGCGTTTTATCGGGTGTCGACTTAGCGTATCAGAATCTCGATTCAGTTGAATTAGGTGTCACAACAATAGATACGTATTTCGATACCTTGGGTGGTATTAGCAGAGCAGTTAAGCGCGCTAAAGGACCGGATGCACCTGTGGCACCGGTTTACATTAGTGATCAAACCAAGGGTAGTGGAACAGTACGTACACTGACTGAGCAAGTCGCTCTCGAAACTCGCACCCGTATGTTGAATCCTAAATGGTATGAAGGTTTGCTGAAAAATGGTTACGAGGGTGTGCGTCAAATTGAGCTGCATGTCACCAACACCATGGGTTGGTCAGCGACCACAGGACAAGTTCAACCTTGGGTATATCAAAAACTGACCGAAACCTTCATGCTCGACACAGAGATGCGTGAGCGTATGGCCAAGTTGAATCCTACAGCAGCTGCACGAGTCGCTAGCCGCCTGCTGGAAGCCTCAAATCGCGAATTCTGGAAGCCTGACGATGAAACTCTCGCACAACTTAAACGTGCAGAAGAAGATCTGGAAGATCGTTTAGAAGGCATCTACGAAGAGTAAGTGGTTGATTCATTGCCAGATGCTGTTATCTTGCTATTTTGACAGTTAATCTTTTCACTATCACAGGCTGCAGTCAGCCATCTTGATTCATCCTTACCTAGTCATAGGATGAAGCACAGCGCGGTGACATAAAAACTGCGTTACTTATAATTAAATCTCCCAACCCGAAAGTTCTTTTTACATTCTGAAGGACTTCTGTTACTTTGCTTCCGTACAAAAAAATTTTATAAATATATTAAAAAAATGTCATTTACATAATGACATCGTGCGATGTTTAGTTAGTGGACTGAGGGGAGACAGCTCATGAACTTTAATTTTTTGGGCGCAGTACGTTCTGCGCTTCCGAAGAAAAAATACTGGTTGATGTCCATGGATGGCGGTTCTAGCGACCAGTCAGGATCATCAGGCTATTCCGAAAGCACTGACAATAAAGATGCTTGTCAGGCGTCTTTGATGCAAATTCTGGAATCTCAAATTATTCCCAGTTTATTGGCGTCTAATGAATTCGTTGAACCATTTTATTCAACTGATGGATCTAGGACCACGCTTCCCACTGAAGTAGAAATAGCCAACTTCGCCGACCTGTGTACAAATCCAGATGAAGATGCGCCTGATTTGTTTGTACAAGGATTGATGGCAGAAGGCTTGAGCTCAGAAAATATATTTCTACATCTGTTAGCCCCTGCAGCTAGGCATTTAGGCTATCTCTGGGATGAAGATCTATGCGACTTCTCTAAGGTCACCATAGGCTTAATTCGTATGCAGAAAATCACCATGCGCTTAGGGTCGGATTTTCAAGAAAAACGTAAATCAGCCATGGACGGAATGCGGGCATTGTTTGCACCAGTTCCTGGTTCGCAGCACACATTGGGTGTGTTAATGGTTTCCGAATTTTTTAGACGCGAGGGTTGGCAAGTTTGGATGGAATTAGGTTCTTCTGAATCCAAGTTGTTAGCTGCGGTTAAAAAAGATTGGTTTCAAGTGATTGGTCTATCAATAGGCACGGAAGCACACGTGGAATCATTGACTGATACCATCAAGTTGATCCGAGATGCTTCTGCAAATAAGGATGTAAAGGTTTTAATTGGTGGGCCTATCTTAGCTACCATTCCTAATTTATTTGAAGAGGTTGGTGCTGATGGTGCTGCTGGTGATGCAGTGAGTGCGGTTGCATTAGCTAAAAACTTGTTTGCTCTCTAAGAGTTGGTATGCCTTTGTAGTTCATAGTATTTTTTCAATCGCATTTACCTTTTGCGCTGGCATGGTAATCTCTCCACTTTGCATTTAAGTGTGCACAAGTGGAGTGTTATCCACTCGCTGTCATTATTCCATCCTACATAAATAAAATGTCATCTGCGTGCTAGCGATGAGCAGTAGATAAAGACCTATCTTTTAGCCACCATCATGTCAATTCCGGAAAATACCTCATTAAGCTCTGATGAAAAGCGCTCCTGCGCCTCGCTTGCAACGATTTACTCCATGCGTATGCTGGGTCTTTTCATGGTGCTACCTGTTTTTATTATGGAGGCACGTCAATATCCGGGTGGTGATGATCCGTCTAGCGTAGGTTTGGCAATGGGCATGTATGGCTTAGTTCAAGCCATGCTGCAAATTCCTTTTGGATTGGCAGCAGATAAATTTGGACGTAAGCGCGTCATTATGTTTGGTTTGCTATTACTCGCTTTAGGTAGTGTGATCGCTGCCTGTGCAACGAGCGTAACGGGTCTAGCACTGGGTCGTGCTATTCAAGGTGGTGGTGCGATTTCAGCTGCAGTCACTGCCTTGCTTGCTGATCAAACACGTGATCATGTACGCACTAAAGGTATGGCATTAATAGGTGCCAGCATAGGTTTGATGTTTGCGTTGTCTTTAATCATAGGGCCACTACTTGCAGCGCATGTAGGCTTACAAGGGATATTTGGTATCAGTGCAGCAATGGCATTGTTAGGTATACTCATCATTGCTTATTGGACGCCGCAAGAAGTCAGTGTAGAGAAAACCGTAGAAAAGAAAACCTTTGCTCAGTTAAGAACAACCTTAATGCAATCGGATTTATTACGACTAGATTTTGGTGTGTTTATCTTATATGCAGTCCAACTTGCTATGTGGGTAGGTATTCCTAGTTTGCTGTCACAAGCAGGAGTGAGTAATAAAGATCATGGTTGGGTTTATCTGCCAGCGGTCTTGCTTTCCTTTGTGTTCATGGGCATGACTTTATTTAGAATGGAACGCAAAGGTAAGCTTAGACCTTTATTTCTAGGTTCTATTGTATGTGTGATGCTGGTGTTAATTGCGATGGTGTTTCAAACAGAGGGACAACAAAATATATGGATGCTAGGCTTTCTGATATTTTTATTTTTTAGTGGCTTTAATATTCTTGAAGCGAGCCAGCCCAGTCTTGCTTCGCGTATGTCACCACCTGATTCACGTGGCGCAGTGTTAGGTGTGTATAACACTTTGCAATCACTCGGTATTTTTGCTGGTGGTGCGATGGGTGGGATGTTGAGTCGTGCGATAGGTTTACAAGGTTTGTTTTTAGTATGTGCAGTGCTGATGGCAATTTGGTGTGTGGTGTCGTGGCCTATGAATTTTATTTCATCTAAGCCAGTCAATACGAATACATCATCTATCTAAAAATTTTTTTAAAACTCGCAGTGATTCTTGCGCATGCTCCTCTTGAGGTAAATGTCCTGTTTTTGCTAATACCTCAAGTCGTACACTAGGAATGTTTTTTACATAGTCTTGCGCATTAGCGATAGGTATCATGCCATCCTGTTCCCCCCACATCAATAAAGTGTCAGCCTGTATGGCTTTAAGTAGTGGTATTGGGTCTTTGAGTACAGTTTGCTTAACTCTGGCAACGATACTTTTTCTCACGCCCGGTGCGCACATCAAATCATAGTAGCGATCTACCATTGCAGAACTTAAAACATTCGCATCTGCATAAGCAGGTACTAAACTCATTTTTAATAAAGGCTTAGGCAGAGCAATAGTCATTGCACTCAGCATCCATGAAGCTTGAGGTGCTTTATCGTATTCAAATCCTTCACTAGCAAATCCATCGGGAGAGATTAATACTAATTTTTCTACACGTTCTGGATGATCTGCTGCGATATGCCAAGCGAGTTTTCCGCCTAGCGAATTTCCAATAAAAGTCGCTTTGTCTACACCTAATTCATTGAGCAATCCTAATATCACCGCGATGTCATGGGTATCTGAAAAATCATTGGTTTCATTCATACCGCTGAGACCAAAGCCAGGTAAGTCCATGCGTATGACACGATAGTCTTTTTCTAATTCGCTAGACCATGCTTCCCATGTATGTAAGCTAGCCCCAAAGCCATGCAAAAAAACTAAAGCAGGTAAATTTTTATTGCCAATATCACGATAATGTAAATTTGTACCTACAAGATTGATGAATTTGCTTGGTGCTTGTGCATATTTTTCTTTGAGTTGCGTAAGATCTTGGTCGGGTGTCCATACGAGATAGACACACGCTACAATGCTTGCAATGAGTAGATAAATCATATTTTTAAGCTGTTTTTTCATGTTGGGCAAAATAGCGCTATACATTTTTACTTATGATTTGATGATCCGTGTATGTTTAACATTATCACAC
>JBEDCU010000222.1:0-14629 GCA_041176585.1 Pseudomonadota bacterium | reverse complement strand
TCTTTAATGATTAACTATCTGCGAAGGTAATCTCAGAACTAATAAAGAACTAATGAGTAAAATACCTGCAAACAAAATCAAACTGTTTTGCGAATTACCTGTTAAATCTGTAATCCAGCCTACAAGCGACGTACTTACCATTCCACCGATATTGCCAATAGAATTAATCAATGCAAGACCAGCAGCAGCTGCCGCACCACTTAAAAAAGTAGGTGGCACACTCCAAAATGCTGCTTGGGTAGTAGATGCAGCTGCTGCTGCAACTGTCAAAATCAACATTGTTATTGCAAGACTATCAAAGTGCAGCCAACTTAAAGCTAGACCTGCTGCAGTAATCAAACAAGGTATGGCAGTATGCCAGCGACGCTCTCTCACGCTATCTGCATGCGCGTTGTTCATGATAGAAACAACCACTGCGACAAAATAAGGAATAGCAGTCAACCAACCGATCTGAACTGGATCATTAACACCATGTTGTTTAATGAGTGTAGGTAACCAAAAAATTAAAACATACACTGCACTGACTATACAAAAATAAGCAGCACTTAATTGCCAAACCAACTTACTCTTAAATGCGCTTAAAAATCCTAAATGTGTTTGATTGCGTTCTGCTTCCTGCGCTATATCTGATGTAACAATTTCAGCCTCTTCGCGAGTAAGCCATGAAGTTTCTGCAGGATGATCTACTAAGACTTTGAGAACGATAGCACCTAATATTAAAGATGGAATAGTCTCAATAAGAAATAACCACTGCCAACCGTGCCATCCACTCACACCAGCAAATGATACGAGAATCGCGCCCGATAATGGACCACCAATCACACTAGATAATGGAACAGCAGCTAATAACAATGCGATCATACGACCGCGTCTTGCAGAGGGAAACCAGCATGATAAAAAATACATCACACCTGGAATAAAACCTGCCTCGGCAACACCTAATAAAAAACGCAGTATATAAAATTGTGTAGCTGTTTGTACGAACGCCATTGCAGCACCAATCAGACCCCAAGTAATCATGATGCGTGCTATCCAAACTCGCGCTCCTATTTTATGAAGCAAAACATTACTCGGCACTTCAAATAGAAAATAACCCACAAAAAATATACCTGCACCCAGACCATAAACTGTATTACTAAATCCTAGATCTTCAAGCATAGTCAGCTTGGCAAAACCCACATTAACGCGATCTAAATAAGCAGCAACTAAGCATAAACAGAGCAATGGCAAAAAACGTAGCATGATTTTTTGGTAGATTGCATCATGCGCCGAAATATCTAGTGCTTCAGTCGCCAAGGTAGTGGATTTCATTTTTGTCTCAGTTATGTCGATCTATTTTTATAAGAATTTTACTGTTATCTGCATCTGCAAAATAACTAGAATGAATTCCATCATTAAGAAACTATGGATCGGGCTAGCGCTGCTAATGGAACTGCCTTACATCCTGTCTCAATTGCATCCGCTGCATTCGCATTACCCTGATGCGCACGCTCTGCAATACCGTGCAAAATCGCAGCCATACGAAATAAATTAAAGCCAAGATAAAAACGCCAAGTGGCATCATCAATACTGACATTCAATCCGGAATGGGTCGCATACCATAGACGATAAGTCGTCTCATCTGGAATGCCTAACTTACTTAAATCTAAACCGCCTATGCCTCGCCATAAATCATGCGGTATATGCCAACTCATACAATGATAAGCAAAGTCGGATATTGGATCACCTAGTGTCGATAGCTCCCAATCCAACACGCCTATCACACGCAATTCATTTGCATCAAAAATAAGATTATCGAGTCGGTAATCTCCATGAATCAAAACACTGTGTGCTTCTTGCGGCAAGTGTGATGGCAACCACTCCATCATGAAACGCATATCATCACTTAATGGCAAAGTTGAATTTTGTAAGTTACGAGACCAGCGCTCTACTTGTCTTGTAATAAATCCCTCGCGACGACCATAGTCTGACAACCCCACTGCATCTGGATCAACTTGATGCAGTGCTGCGATTACTAGATTCATCTCTTTGTAAACATGCTCACGCTCTGCAACCGACAAGGATGGTAGTGATTGATCTACAAATACACGTCCATCAAGATATGACATGAGATAAAACGGCGTGCCAACTATTGACACATCATCACACCAAGCGATTGCTTTAGGAACAGGGACTGCACTATTTTGTAATGCAGTGATCACTCTATATTCACGATCAATTGCATGCGCTGATTTTAATAATGGTCCATCAGGCTGCTTGCGTAATACAAATTGTTGATCGCCACTCG
This sequence comes from Pseudomonadota bacterium, assembly GCA_041176585.1. GTDB lineage: Bacteria > Pseudomonadota > Gammaproteobacteria > Burkholderiales > Burkholderiaceae_D > Pernthalerella. Next base: position 12,342 of record JBEDCU010000222.1, on the reverse strand, counting down.
TCAGTAGGTAGGTAGGATTTGACTGTCCTCCAGCCAAAGTTTTGACCAACAACCCTGCTTTATCAATCGTGCCTTGCGCATGGAGCCAAGACTGCAAACGCTCACGAACTTCTTCTTTCATAATGAGCTAATCAAATGGCCACGATCGACAGCAACACAAGATCCCGTCATTCCTGCACCTGCATCTGACACTAGCATTAACAGGGGCCCATATAAATCCTGCAACTGACCAAACTCACGTGTAGGTACACGACTGCGTAATTTTTGTCCTGCTTCACTCTCTAAAAATTCACGATTCAAATCTGTGACTACGTAACCTGGCAACAAGGCATTAACACGTATTTTGTATCGCGCTAGTTCTAAGGCCATTACCTTAGTCGCCTGCACCACACCCGCTTTTGAAATTGCATAAGGCGCTACACCTGCAGCTACACGCTCGCCTAATATAGAAGCAACATTAACAATACAGCCTGAACGACCAGCATCACGTAAATGGCGTGCAGCTTCAGTTGCAACTAGCCAGCAACCTTTGAGATTAGTATCGATCACACTATCCCAATCTTCTTCGGTTTGATCTAATAATACACGTGTCACTGTAATGCCTGCATTGTTAATCACAATGTCACAGACACCTACTTGTTCAAAACAGGCTTGTACACTCTCTTTGGAGGAGACATCTAAAGTAACAGCTGATGCTAATCTGCCTTTTTTATTTAGTGCATCCGTGAGTGACTGTAATTTATCTATACGACGTGCAGCTAATATAACTTCAGCACCAGCATCTGAGAGTAACTGTGCAAAGCAAGCACCAAATCCACTCGACGCTCCCGTTACTAATGCTCGTCGTCCATCTAATCGTAATGCGCTTGCTACTGAATCGTAGGCATTCACTGCGGCACTCCTGCAGCGAGTTTTTTCGCCATACTCCAGCGATGTACTTCACTAGGGCCGTCATAAATTCTAAACGCACGCATATCGGTAAAAATCCGCATTACAGCAGTTTCATTCGTTACACCCAACCCACCCATGATTTGTACAGAGCGATCTACTACTCGCCATTCCGCTTCAGAACACACGACTTTTGCGCGGCTTGATTCAAAATTACCTTTTTCTCCACGGTCCAATAGCCAAGCCGTGTGCCAGATATGCAAACGTGCTGTCATTAAATCCATGTCGTTGTCTGCAATCATGAAGCCCACACCTTCATGTTCCACTAAAGGCTTACCAAATGCTTCTCGGCGACGTACATATTCCAATGCGATGTCATGCGCACGCCTAGCTTGTCCTAACCAACGCATACAATGCGTCAGTCGTGCAGGCGCTAAACGAATTTGCGCATAACGAAAACCTTTACCAATTTCGCCAAGCACATCGGATGCAGGAATACGTAAATTTTTAAATTCAACTACACCGTGTCCACCAGAAAAACATCGGTCCATTGCATCGAGATTACGTACTAAACGTATTCCTTCGCGATTCATATCGGACAAAAACATTGTTGCACTACCATCTTCTAATCGCGCCATGATGATGGCGTAATCTGCACCGTCAGCTCCTGTGATCAACCACTTCAATCCATTAATCACATATTCTTCACCATCACGTACTGCAGTAGTGTTGAGTAAACTTGGATCAGCACCAGCACCGGGCGCAGGTTCTGTCATACAAAAACAGGAACGTGTTTTACCTGCTACTTGAGGACGCAACCACCGTTCTTTCTGTTCAGGTGTAGCTACTTCTTCCATTAAATGAATATTGCCTTCATCCGGTGCATGAATATTTAACGCGGTCGGACCTAGCCATGAATAGCCTGCTTCTTCAAACACAACTGCTTTAGCAATATGCGACAAACCTAATCCACCCATCTCTAATGATGCATGTGGTGTTAGTAAGCCAGCGTGACGAGCGCGTGCAATCAATTCATCACGTAATTCACGATGTGGACCGTGACTATCTTGTCGCGTATCGTTTTCAAGTGGAATCACTTGTTCAGTAATGAATTGGCGCGTCCGTTCGCGCAATGCTTCCAATTCGGATGGCAATGAAAAATCCATGTTGGGAATTTGAATAAAAGAGTTGTTAGCGATTCACTGTCTCTGCTGGTAAACGCAATACCATGAGTCCACCAATCAAGGCAAAAACTGCGAATAAATACAATGCACTGTTTGGACTACCTGTTAAATCTGTCATCCAACCAACCAAACCAGTGCTTGCCATACCAGCGATATTACCTAACGAGTTCACAAGAGCTATACCCGCTGCTGCTGCTGCGCCCGTTAAGAACATGGGCGGCAAGCTCCAAAACGAAGCCTGTGAAGTCGATGCACCTGCAGCAGCAAGAGTCAAACCAAACATGGTTATCACTAAACCTAGTCCCGGTGTGCCACTAATAACTAGACCGAGCGCAGCGATAAAACATGGTATTGCTGTATGCCAGCGTCGCTCAGCACGTTTGTCTGCACTGATATTGACGATAATCATTGCAACGATAGCGACCACATAAGGAATGGTAGTTAACCAACCAATCTCTACAGGATTATCGATACCCAATTGTTTGATCAGCGTTGGCATCCAAAAACTAGAAATATAAATTGAACTAGCTACGCAAAAATAGGCAACACCAAGTAACCATACGCGCGCGCTCTTCATAGCATCCATGACGCTTACATGTCCTGCAGTTTGTTTAGCTTCATCTTCAATATCTTGCTTGATACACGCCTTCTCTTCATCAGTCAGCCAACGTGCGTTTTCAACACGGTCATCAAGAAAACGTAGAACTACAAAACCTAACAGTATTGAAGGTATGGTCTCGAGAATAAACAGCCATTGCCAGCCGCGCATTTCTGCGATTCCATTCATCGTTGTTAGTATCCATCCCGATAATGGACCGCCAATAATATTTGACATAGGAATTGCGGCTAGAAATAGCGCAATGATGCGACCGCGCCATGCCGCAGGAAACCAATAAGTGAGATACAAGAGAACGCCTGGAATGAAACCTGCCTCTGCGACGCCTAACAGAAAACGCAATACGTAAAATTGCGTTGGCGTTTGAACAAAAGCCATCCCAGCGCCTATCAATCCCCAGCTAATCATAATTCGTGCAATCCACAGTCTTGCGCCGACCTTGTGCATCAAAATATTGCTTGGTACTTCAAAGATCACATAGCCCAGAAAAAAAATCCCTGCACCAATGCCGTAGACGGTATTGCTAAACGATAGATCACTGAGCATCTGCAGCTTCGCAAAACCAACATTTACGCGATCCAGATAAGCCGCCAGATAACAGATGCATAAAAACGGCACTAGCCGCCATGCTACTTTTTTGTAAACCTGAGCATTCGATTCAGTGGTCGTAAACGATGCAGTGCTGATGTTTGACATGGGGTCTCCTCCCGTTACTTCTTTTTATTTTTTTACATCAAAATCCGCGGACATATTAAAAAAGGCCGGCGTAGAAACGCCGGCCAAAACCCAACGCGGAAACTATAAGTTGCATAAAATACAGCCCCTTATCTATTCGAACTCTGAATTCAGAGTTCGAATAGTGAAGATTAAATCCTTTGAATTCAGCCTGTCAAGCAAAGAATATTCACTTTAAGCCGATGTGGGATGTCCAACTTACTGAGGTTGTATTAAAAAATGATGGCCTCCGGGGCAACCTGAGGCATTTGAAGTCTAGTAGAGATAAGAGATAGTCAGGCTGCGTTTTCTGAGTCGATCTGATCACGCAAACGTTCGATCATGAAATTTGCAGCTTGTTCAAGATGTCGGCGCGCTGCCTCCTCGGCCTTTACAGCATCACCAGCTACAACTAGCTTAATCATAGCTTCATGCTCATCCCAGATGTCGCGTGGTTTGTCAGCCGATAAAAGCACGGAGCCCATTACCCGCTGCGTGTTCACCCATTGCATTTCCATCGCGGGACTGATCAGCGGATTATCAGCAAGTTCATAAATAAAATTATGAAACGCCATGTCGGCGGCAATCATGTCGCTGACTGAATTATTGCGAACAGCTTCACGACCAGCTACTAGTAATTGCTCGCTGAGTGCCTTTGCGCTCTGCGTAAAATTTTCTGCTGCTTTACGAAAAGCTAGTCCCTCGATGACAGCGCGGATCTCGTACATCTGACGCACAAACTTTGGATCCAAAGGTGCGACCAATAAACCGCGTCCAGGTGCATCGCGCAGTACTCCTTGATTTTTTAACAAAACCAATGCTTGTTGAACTGGTTGCCGCGATACCCCAAGTTCTTGTGCAATTTGTTCTTGAATGATGCGCTCACCGGGACGCAGCTTACCTTCTGCTATCTCAGCAAGAATAGCTTTGTGGACTTGCTCCACTAGTTTGGGCTGGGTTTCGAGAATTTTCATCGTAATAAATTATTTGTGTGTTGAATCACAATCCAATACGTGTTTATTGAAGTGTATCTATGCTCGAATCATACTATGCAATTTACTCGGTAGACCGCCAACTTCGTTCAGCTTCATCCCATGCTGCTAGTGGCTGCAAGTCAGGCACCCAAGCCAGACCCGATTTCGCATCAGAAGAAATCGCTTCCGGTGTGACCAGCACATCAAGTAAAGCAGGACGATTTGCCATAGCACGCTTAATTGCATCAGCTAGATCTTCAGCGCGCTCAACACGTTCAGCATATAAGCCAAACGCTTTCGCCATTGCGGCGTAATCAGAAAACTGCAAACGTGTACCAACCACTTTGCCATGCGTTTCTAACTGATCACGAACTTCAATCGCCCATGAACCATTATTAGCAACGACAACCAACAACGGCGCTTTATGTCGAACAGCTGTATCAAGCTCCATCGCATTAAAACCAAATGCGCCATCACCAGTCGCAACCACTACCGTTTTATCAGGACACACTAAGCTAGCAGCCACACCAAATGGTGTACCAACGCCAATACAACCCAGAGAGCCTGGATCTAAATAAGTCGACGCTGGCAAACCAACTCGAGCAAAGCTTAGGAAATCTCCACCATCAGCAACGACAACAGCATCCTCTGGCAAAGCATCTCTCAATGCACTCAGCACACGATTCGGATGCATCAAACCATCACTACCTGGTGCAGCTTCACGCATACTACTCACCAGTTTTGCTGATCGTTCAAGATGTTTTGAACGTAAACCTTCTACCCATGTTTTATCGACTGCCGACAAACGCTTACCTGCTACATCAAGCATAGACTGTAGTGCCAGCGAGCCAGTTGCGAGAATCTCGACAGAACCACGGCGGTTATCTCTCAATTCAGCTGCGCAATCAGCAGTGCGGATGAATTTTGCTTCTCCAAATACGGAAGGCGAGCCATAAGCAAGCTGAAAATCAAGGCGACGACCGATGGTCAAAACCACGTCTGCTTGTTGCATGACCGTGCCGCGCATTGCAGCTACTACACTGGAATGACTCTCCGGTACTAAGCCTTTACTCTCTCCTGTATCCAAGTAAGCAGCACCGGTAAGTGATAAGAGCTCGCATAACTCTTTGACTGCGCCTCTTGCACCACGTCCAGAGATAATGAGCGGACGTTTAGCTGACCACAGTAAATCAACTGCAGCATGAATCGCAGATATTTCAGGCGTAATCTTTAAGGGAACTCGTTGAGTGAAACGTTCCTGCATCTGCATTGGAATACTCACCTTAGATCGAACAACATCCACTGGGAAATCCAAATACACAGGACCGGGCTCTCCACCCTGACCCAACGCGCGTGAGACAGCTTCATCTATTTCTTGTAATGCCAGATCAGCGTTACGAACTGTTCGAGCATATCGTGTAATTCCTCGCACCATCTCTGTATGAACAATGTCCTGTAGCGCGCCGCGATTTTCTTGCGGCACAGGCGGTAACCCTGACAGCACCAGAACTGATGCCCGAGAAACATGGGCGTTTGCAATTCCTGTGATTGCATTCGTCACACCCGGTCCAGCTGTGACCAGTGCTACACCCAGCCCGCCGCTTAGTTCTGCTTCTGCATGCGCCATATAAACTGCGGCACGCTCGTCTCGAACATCAACGATACGAATACCCTCTGCATCAAGCCGCATCCAGACCGGCATGATGTGTCCACCACAAAGGCCATAAACCCGTTTCACACCCTGACTTTTTAGGTAACGGGCAATCAGTGCGGCAACAGATTGTTCATGTATTTCGGACACGGACATCAGTTTTTCTCCAGATAGCTTAGTGGGATCAACATAGTTCAAGCACCAACGATTCAATTCAAAGCAGTACCTACCTACCTCGACCGTTCAAGGTCATTACAGAAAATTCTTTGTATTTATTTCAATCTCAGTATACACTAACTGAACTCTGAATTCAGTATTCAGTTTTATAACATGAGGTCTTTGTTCAAAACTGTTTTTAATAAATAGTCTCAATTTGACAATATGAGCCAATTTCTTACTCTCTCAGATGCAATTGCCACCCATGCTAGGCTGATGCCGAACAAACTCGGCGCGCGTGATTCACGCAGGTCACTGACTTACGCACATTGGAATGCAAATGCAAACTGCCTAGCAGATAGCTTATTGAAAGCTGGACTGAAGATTGGAGACCGCGTTGGCTTGCTTGCATACAACTGTCTCGAGTGGATGGAAATATATGTCGCACTAGCTAGAGCCGGCTTGGTAGCAGTGCCAGTTAACTTCCGACTGACCGGCACAGAAATCACCTACATACTCAATAACGCAGAAGTCAGTGCCGTGATAGCTGGCAAAGAATTTTGCGACACATTAAATGCACAAAAAAATGAGCTACAAGTTGCAGCAGGAAGATACATCGTCATAGGCGATGTGTCTGATAAAGGTTGGATCAGTTATAAAACACTCATCACGCAAGGCAACCCAACAAGAAAATTTGACGCTGTAGATACGCAAAGTATGTGTGCACTCATGTACACCTCTGGTACTACCGGCAAACCTAAAGGTGCAATCCGCAATCATCAAGGTAGCTATTTGCTTGCATTGGCTACTGCACTCGAGATGGGCTTTAGCAAAGGTGACACTGGCTTACTCGTTATGCCTCTGTGCCACGCGAATTCTTTGTACTTCGCCACTACATTTATCCATTTAGGCGCAACTTGCATAGTTGATGACCGACGCAGCTTTGATCCAGAAGCCTTGCTCGCCACACTCTCACAGGAAAAAGTTACGTTCACATCTCTGGTACCTACGCACTACATCATGCTGCTGTCATTACCAGAAACGATTAAGAACAAATACGACGTTAGTTCAGTTGGCAAGCTACTCGTGTCATCTGCTCCAGCACGCAGAGATACAAAAATGGAGATTCTCAACTATTTCAAAAATGGTCGGCTCTATGAACTATATGGATCGACTGAAGCTGGCTGGGTCACGTTATTACGTCCGAATGAACAACTCACAAAACTCGGATCGGTCGGACGTGAATGGTCTGGCAGCAGCAACATACGCATCCTCAATGAGAAGCGAGAGGAAGTTCGCGATGGTGAAGTCGGTGAACTCTACTCACGCACACCCTATGTCTTTGAAGGTTACTGGAAGAACCCTGAAAAAACTACTGAAGCTTTTGACGGCAACTGGTGCTCAGTCGGTGACATGGCTTATCGCGATGCCGATGGATACATCTGGTTAGTCGACCGCAAGAGCAACATGATCATCAGCGGTGGCGAAAACATTTATCCGTCAGAAGTTGAAGGAGTGATCGGGTCCTATCCATGCGTGAAAGATGTCGCAGTAATAGGCGTACCGCATGAAAAATGGGGAGAAAGTGTGCAAGCAGTCGTTGTCTTGCATGAAGGCGAACATGCGACCGAAGCCGACATACGACAGTGGTGCCGCGAGCATCTGGCTGGATTCAAGTGCCCTAGCCGCGTGAGCTTTATTGCCGATCAGGAAATGCCGCGCACAGCTACCGGAAAAATCCTTCATCGCACATTAAAGAACCATTTTGCTAATGAAGCAAATATCTTACAGACAGCATAAGTAATTGTTTTAAATGAATTTTAAAAAATATGCTTCTTAAGATCGCGTGATTAATTGATGAAAATTACTCAATTAATGAATTCTGTTTGAAATGAAATTTTATTGAGTTTTATTCTTTACTGGTAGGAAAAACTGGGATTATACTGAATCAGAATTCTGAATTCCGAATTCTATTTGACCTAAAAATCAACAGAAGTCAGTTCAGCTGATGAAAGTTTTGCAAAATTAATAAGAGTGCAATCGAAAGCGATGAAAAAACCAAATAGCTCACCAACTGATGCTTGTAAATTTGAAAAATCAGATGGCATTCTTGACACTCAACGCCGGCGCGTCATCAACATTGTTGCCGCCAGTCTGGTCACACCCTTGCCGTTCGCAACTTCAAGCGCGTCTGCTCAGACTAAAACAACTCTCTTAATTGATGCTGATGCCGAGGGTGATTACAAACCACTACGCCCTGCGGACTTAAAACCTACAAAGCCTTTGTTGGTGTACCCATTTGATCCTGCAAGCGGTAAACCAAATAATGAATCACGACTAAACAAACTCATTCTGGTTCGTTTACCCGAAGAACAAATGACTCCCGAGACACTTGCACGTTCTGCTGCGGGTGTGGTGGCGTACTCAGGTATCTGTACACATCAGGGATGCGAAGTCAAAACCTGGATGTCAAAAGAAAGTGTTCTTGCATGCTACTGCCATGCATCCAAATTTAATTTATTTGATGGAGCAAAAGTTGTTAGCGGCCCAGCTTCTAACCCATTGCCAGCAATTCCCCTGATATTAGAGGGAGAATTTCTAGCTTTAGCAGCAAAACCTGTGAAGCCAGGTGAATAAGAGAAGCTTCAATTAACCACCCCCTTAGAGGAGATAATGTAATGAGTCACAAATTAAAAAAATTGACGCTAGCGCTGTTAAGCGTCGCAGCCGTAATGGCTCATGCTGGGGATAAACTGGGTCCTTATGCACCAGTTACCGATGCGAGATTGCAAAATCCTGAGCCAAATAACTGGTTGATGTACCGCGGTAATTACAGCGGCTGGGGCTACAGTGCCCTAGAAAAAATCAACAACAAAAACGTCAAGAAACTGACCCTTGCATGGTCATCAGCGACTGGTGTTACCGAGGGCCATCAAGCTCCTCCTATCGTTAACAACGGCTACATGTATGTGACGACACCGAATGCACAAGTTATCGCACTCAACGCAGCAACTGGTCAGGAAATCTGGCGCTACAAAAAAGATATCCCAGCCGATTTGCTGATGCTGCACAACACCAACCGTGGTGTAGCTCTGTATGGCGACAAAGTATATGTTGCTACGGTTGATTCGCATTTGATCGCACTCGATGCAGTCACTGGCAAAGTAATATGGGATGCGGTGGTCGGTGATGTCAAGGCTTTGTCCTACATTACCCTTGCTCCACTTGCTGCTAAAGGCAAAATTCTAGTTGGTTCATCAGGTGGCGAAACTGGCGTACGCGGCTTTGTTGCTGCATTTGATGCTGCTTCCGGTAAAGAAGCTTGGCGCACCTTCACCACTGCCGGCCCTGGCGACCCAGGTGCCGACACATGGCCTGCCAATGCTTATAAAAATGGTGGCGCAAGTGTCTGGATTACCGGTACTTACGACGCAGCGAATAACATCGCTTACTGGGGTACAGGTAACCCTGCTCCATGGCCGACCGAGGGCCGTAGCGGGGACAACCTTTACAGTACTTCAGTGGTTGCACTCGATGTTGATAACGGCAAGATCAAAGGACATCATCAGTATCATCACAATGATGCATGGGACTGGGATGAGGTCAGCGCCCCTGTGTTGATGGATACCGAAATCAACGGTCGCAAAGTTCGTGGTGCAGTTCATGCAGGTCGTAACGGCTATCTGTGGATGTTGGACCGTAAAACCAACGGTAAGATCGATTTTGTAAACGGCTTACCTTATGTCCACAACGACGTTTTCACTGGTATCGATAAGACCACTGGTCGCCCAAGCTACGATGACAGCAAGCGTCCAGGCATGGGTAAAGCAGTGACCTTCTGCCCATCCCTGTGGGGTGGTAAAGACTGGCCTCCAGAAGCATGGAATCCAAAAACCAAACTGTTCTATATCCCTGCTAACAACCATTTATGCTCTGAACTACCAAAAGCTGACGAGATCACCTATAAAAAAGGAGACTTGTATATTGGTTATCCGATTGATGGCGTACTCGGCAGCCTTCGCTACGAAAACGGCAAGAAACCAAGCACCATCGGCGAGCTGCAAGCATGGGATCTGAACACCGGCAAAATGGCATGGGTTCACAAGTTTGACCGCGCAATCTGGGCACCTCTGCTCACCACAGGCGGCAATTTGCTGTTCACAGGTGGTACCAACGACCGCATTTTCCGTGCATTTGATGCCACCAACGGTAAGGTGCTCTGGCAGTACAACATGCCATCTGGCGTGACTGCTGTCCCATCATCCTATGAAGTGAACGGCGTGCAGTATATTGCGGTTCAGGCTGGCTGGGGAATCGATGCGCAGCGTATGCAATCGGGCGTCGATGCGCTAGATGGCAGTGTCACTAGCGTTCCACAAGGCGGCACCATCATGGTGTTCAAGTTAGAAAAATAATCGTCTCTGCACGATGTCTCTTTAAAAACCCGCCCTAGTGGCGGGTTTTTTTATTTCATTACAGGCATAATTAATCTAGGCGTGCGCTTTTAATCGGAGGCGCATGAACGTTCGACGTATTTAAACTCAGGTTTTATATGAATAGCTCGTTTCAGCTTTTGAAAAAATTACTCACTGCATGCGTGATAACCTTTGGCAGCATGCCGGCCTTCGCCTTTGTCTTGTCTAACGGTGATGCTGTCGAATGCCGTTTCACCCGCCCTGATTTTTCTGGTGTGGCCACAGAAATCTGGAACACCTATCAAAGCCCAGAAGGTCGCAATCCTGAATTAGGGAGAGCCGTGGCCGTGATGCGATTAAATGCTGAGAATTGGCCCACGATTATTATTGATGCTGAAGCACATAAAAGAACGTCTAAGGGCACGCCAGCGATTTGGGATTTTGTTTATTTTCATGAATGCGCGCACGCTCAGCAACCTAGTTTGAGCGAAATTGAAGCTAACTGCGCCTCGTATAAAGAAATGGAACGTCGCGGCTTAATGAACTATAACCGCATGAAAGAGTTAGAAGCGGTTCATCTCGGAATGATGGGCAATTTGCCAGAAGAGTATGGCGGCTCAGGCGCTATGTTTTGGCATAAAACCATGCAGTGCGTCAGAGACAGTAATCGATAGCTACTATGCGTCGCCTATTTTGCGCGCTGCTACAACTAATTACACATTAGGTGTGTTGTCTGGCTAACCAATCCAGTAAGAGTTGATTGACTGCATGACTTTGTTCGCGCTGAAGAAAGTGTCCTGCATCCGCAACTTCTCGGTATTCATAAAACCCACTGAAACAATCACCTTGTTCACGCATCAGTTCAGCGCGCATATCCTCTGCACCACACAACGCAAGTGTAGGAATTGAAATCGTATTGGATAATGTTGATCGCAGCGCGTGTGAGGAAGGATTCATCAAATCTTGATCAAACATGGCACGATAATAAGTCAGTGCATTCTTGATCACACCATTCTGTTTTAGACAGTGTTTTATTTTTTGAAGATGGTCAGCATCATTGTAATGAGGCACCGACCAATACTGCCAGAGATAATCTATAAAAGACATATCATCGGCCAGCAAAGCTTTTTCGGGTAAATCTTTTTGCTGAAAAAACCACCAGTGAAATGAGCGATGAACATGCTTAGGTGCGAGCAAATGATTTGCCACTATATCGGGATGTGGAACTGCCATCAAAACCGAACTGGCTAGCAAATCCGGTCTTGCTGCACTGAGCGCATAGCCAATAATTGCTCCCCAATCTTGACCAATAAAATGGATCTTCTGATTAGGAGAAATCGCTTTAATGAGATCTGAAAAATAATGTACTAGGCTAGCTTTATCAAAATAAGTTGGTTGCTTCACAGACGCTGATAAATAGCCTGGTAAATAAGGCGCTACTACCTTATAACCTGCTACTGATAGTGCATCCATCTGCGCAGACCATGACTGCGGTATATCTGGAAAACCATGCACTAATAAAACGAGCGGACCATCTCCCTGAGTGAGACAGACAAAATCAACATCATTAGTGCTGACATGTAATTCATTGATGATATTAGTGGAAGCTGACATTTCCGCGCCTGTCTTTGCACTATCGTTGTGAGCATCGTTCAAGTCGATTTATCTCACGCTTGCAAACTTAAAATAAAAAATAGCTTTGGCAATCACACAATACATAATAATTTTTAATGCTTGTAACAAA
>JBEDCU010000221.1:0-3451 GCA_041176585.1 Pseudomonadota bacterium | reverse complement strand
ACCTTGCGCAGCATCCGCGCCATCACCAAAAAAATGTTTTTCCATTTGCGTAGCAAGATATTTGCGTGCACGAGCATCGGCTAAATTTAAACGATTTTCATTGACCAACATGGTTTGATGTTTTAACCATGCTGCCCACGCTTCTTTAGACACACTCTCCCAGATTTTTTTGCCTAACTCACCTGGGTAAGGTGGAAAATCCAAGCCTTCAACTTCTTTTTCTAATTTAATGCAGTGAACCATGCGCGCCATTGTGTTCTCCAGAACTAGAGTTTTTTAATTAATACCAGCGACTTGCGCTGCCAGTTATACATGTTTTGACGATTCTTAGGCAGATCATCAAAAGTGGCATTCACAAAGCCACGTTTTAAAAACCAATGTGCTGCCCGTGTCGTTAATACAAATAAATTTTTAAATCCTGCTGCTCGAGCGCGATTTTCCATATGTTTGAGCAGTCTTTCACCATCACCTTGCGCTTGTGAATCTGGGCTAACAGTTAAGCATGCCATCTCCGCCATTTTTTCAGCGGGGAAGGGATACAGAGCGGCACAACCAAAAATCACACCATCATGCTCAATCACGGAGAAATAATCAATTTCACGTTCGATTAATTCACGACCACGTTTCACCAGAGTGCCATCGGCTTCTAATGGTTCGATCAAACGCAGAATGCCACCCACATCTTCAATACTGGCTTCACGTAGACTTTCCAGATTTTCAGCAGCGATCATGGTGCCTACACCATCATGCGTAAATACTTCTAGCAGCACTGAGCCATCTCTAGCAAACGGCACAATATGCGCACGAGGAATGCCACTCACACAGGCTTCTAAGGCATGACGTAAATAAAACGCTGAATCAGCTGGCAAACAGCCAGATTCCAACACGGCTTGCGCTTGATGCGTAGAGAGTTCATGAATATCTTCTCTCTCTTGGTCTTGCATCATCGGTGTCTCGGAAAGAAATATCAGCTTATCTGCTCTTAAGGCAATCGCAGCAGCCACAGCCACATCTTCCATCGCCAGATTAAACACTTCACCGGTGGGAGAGAAACCTAAGGGAGAAAGCAATACCAGACCGCCAGCATGCAAAATAGGATGAATCGCTTCATGCGCAATCTTGCGTGTCACACCAGTGAGTTCTAAATCCACACCTTCAATAATGCCCATAGGGCGAGCAGTGACGAAATTGCCAGAAATAACTCTTACAGCTGCATTTGCCATCGGCGTATTTGGCAAACCTTGGCTAAATGCGGCTTCAATATCCAGTCTGAGTTCACCCGCTGCTTCCATGGCGCATTCCAATGCAGCTGTGGTGGTAATACGCAAACCTTGATGCAGACGGGTTTCACATTGACGTAAAGCGAGCTGCTCTTCTACTTGCGGACGCGAGCCGTGCACGATCACGACTTTAATCCCTAAGGCATGCAGTAGTGAGAGATCATGCGCTAATACCGGCAAAGCACCCGCCTTGACCAGCTCGCCAGGAAAGGCGACCACAAAGGTCTTACCGCGGAAGGCATGAATATAGGGCGCGACTGAGCGCAGCCATGCTACGAATTGATTCGAGGTTTCCATGGGCGCATTATAATTCGCTCCGCCATGTACGCACCCGATTCCTCCGAAAAAACTAAGAACGCAGCAGTTGGCGCTACGCATCAAGCCCGCTCGCCCCGTAATCCCTTACCCGAGATACGCTTTCCTGAAGAGCTGCCGGTTTCCGCTCGACGTGAAGAAATCGCAGCAGCGCTAGCAAAACATCAGGTCATCATTGTTTGTGGAGAGACGGGCTCAGGCAAGACCACACAATTACCCAAGCTGTGTTTGGCCATGGGACGCGGTGAGCACGGCTTAATTGGACACACCCAGCCACGCCGTATTGCAGCATCATCCACCGCAAAACGCATAGCACAAGAGTTAGGCTCTGCACCTGGCGTGCATGCGGGCTTTAAAGTCAGATTTAATGACACCCTGACAGCAGGAGCGTGGGTCAAGCTCATGACCGATGGTATTTTGCTGGCAGAGACACAAGGCGATCCTCTACTCAAGCAATACGACACCATCATCATTGATGAAGCGCATGAGCGTAGTTTAAATATTGATTTCTTGTTGGGCTATTTAAAACAGTTGTTGCCCAAGCGTCCAGATCTCAAACTCATCATTACCTCTGCCACGATTGATGCCAATCGGTTTGCACAACATTTTGGAACGCCTGAACAACCCGCGCCTGTGATTGAAGTCTCGGGACGTTTATATCCAGTAGAGATTCGTTATCGTCCAGTAGAACCCATTGTAGTGTTAAAGATAGGCGCATCACAAAATGTTCAACAGAGCGCAAAACAAAAAAATAAAGAGCAACGCGATTTAATGGATGCCATTGTCGATGCAGTCGATGAATTAGCTTTATTAGGTCAGGGTGATGTGTTGGTGTTTCTGCCGGGTGAGCGTGAAATCCGCGATGCAGCAGAAGCATTACGTAAACATCATCCACCTCATGTAGAAATCCTTACCTTGTTTGCACGCTTATCTGCAGCAGAACAAGAGCGTGTTTTCAAAACTTCTAATGCCCGCCGTATTGTGTTGGCGACAAATGTCGCTGAGACCTCATTAACCGTGCCTGGCATACGTTATGTGGTTGATGCAGGTACAGCACGAGTAAAACGCTATAGCTATAGAAATAAAGTTGAGCAATTACAAATTGAACCGATAGCGCAATCCGCCGCAAATCAACGTGCAGGGCGATGCGGTCGTGTAGCAGCTGGTGTATGTATACGTTTATATGACGAACAAGATTTTTTACAACGTCCACCATTTGCTGAGCCAGAGATACTGCGTTCTTCATTAGCGTCAGTCATATTGCGCATGAAGTCCCTGCATTTAGGTGATGTAGAAGATTTTCCCTTTATAGAGCCACCCCTCGGTCGTGCAGTTGTCGACGGCTATCAATTACTACAAGAACTAGGTGCAGTCGATGAAGATAAACAGCTTACGAAATTAGGTAGAGAGTTAGCTGCATTACCTCTCGATCCACGTATAGGTCGCATGATATTGGCAGGCCGTGATCATCTCTGTTTAACAGAAATGCTCATCATTGCTTCTGCAATGGCTGTACAAGATCCGCGTGACAGACCGATTGAAGTGCAAGCTGCGGCAGATGAAGCACATAAAAAATTCGCCGATGAGAAATCCGAATTTCATAGTTATTTAAAAATATGGAATTGGTTTGAAGACGCGATAGATAATAAAAAATCGAATCGTCAGTTACAAGAACATTGTCGCGCACAATTTTTATCGCATTTACGTTTGCGTGAATGGCGCGATGTGCATAGTCAGTTATTCACCATGGTGCGTGAGCAAGGTTGGCGACTCAATGAAACACCTGACACCTATGAACAATTACATTTAGCGCTACTCACTGGTTTGTTAGGTAATGTAGGTTTTAAGGCAGAAGA
>JBEDCU010000220.1:0-5052 GCA_041176585.1 Pseudomonadota bacterium | reverse complement strand
TTGTCATACTGAGTATTGTAATGTGATCAGCTTCTAAATAATGCAGTCATATAAAAAGCTTATTGTCATCCTTGGCTCAGAGCTGAAATACAGGTAATGAAAAAGCGAGCTTGATCCTCATCAGATGCGCTATGCTGCGGGACTCTTTAATTTAACTCCTCACGATTATGCAAACCGAAAGCTTTATTCCTGGCAAAGACGCCTCTTTAGAATCCACCATAACCACTATGCAGCAAAAACTCGCTGCACGTGGATTTCATTTAGATGAATCCTCTTGGTTGAATCCGGTCGAGTCTATCTGGTCAGTTCATGTGCGCGATCGTGAATGCAACATGCTGTTTGCAAATGGTAAGGGTGCTACACAGTTAGCTGCGCGTGCCAGTGCTCTTGGTGAGTTTTTTGAGCGTTTAGGAACGCATTATTTTTGGACGCATTTTTATTTAGGCCACACGCGTGCCAATAAACCTTTTGTGCACTATCCCCAAGAACGTTGGTTCTCTTTGTCACAAGACGGTAGCTGGCCTAAGGAAATGCTTAATCCCGAGCTGCATGCTTTTTATAATCCTGATAGCGAGATTCCAGATCATGTACTGGTGGATTTAAATTCAGGGAATGTGGAGCGCGGCATCTGTACTTTGCCCTATCAGCGTTTACGTGATGGCGCCCAGACTTGGATACCGGTCAATATCATCGGCAATCTGTATGTCAGCAATGGTATGGCAGCAGGTAACACCATGATGGAAGCGCGTAGTCAGGCACTGTCTGAAATTTTTGAGCGCCATATTAAATATCGCATCATCAGTGAAGGTCTGTGTTTGCCAGAAGTGCCGGATACAGTGATTGCTCGTTACCCGGGAATTGCAGCGGGTATCAAAGGTTTGCGTGAAGCAGGCTTCGGCATTTTAGTCAGAGACGCTTCTTTGGGTGGACGCTATCCTGTCATGAATGTGACGCTGCTACATCCTAAAGACCAAGGATGTTTTGCCAGCTTTGGTGCGCATCCGCGCTTTGAAGTGGCGTTAGAACGCGCGCTGACAGAATTGTTGCAAGGACGTGCATTAGAGTCACTGGAGAATTTCCCAGAGCCGGGTTTTGATATGGATGAAATTACCGCCGTCTCTAATCTAGAAATTCATTTTGTTGATTCTAGTGGAGTCATTAGTTGGAATTTTTTAAGCGACACGCCTGACTTCCCTTTCGTAGATTGGAATTTTAGTAATACGACTGCAGAAGATTATGCGTGGCTATGTAACTGTATCCATGAAGAAGGCAAAGATATTTATATTGCTGATTTTGAAGAGCAAGGTGCATACAGTTGCCGCATTTTAGTACCGAGCATGTCAGAAATTTATCCAGTTGAAGATCTGGAATGGGAAAACAATAGTGTAGGTAATAAGCTCCGCCCTGCATTAGTGAGATTGTCTCAGCTCTCCGATCAAGAAGCTGCAGAATTATTAGCTGATTTACAGACCTCTAACTTGAATGATGAGCGACCACTGTGGGAGATATTAGGGCTAGCAATTCCAGTTGGCACTACTTGGAAAGAATTGCGTATAGGTGAGCTTAAAACATTATTAGCCTGTGCGATTGGCGATGAAGAAGCGATCTTAGAAGGCTGTGATTGGATACATCATTATCAACAAATGCAGCCTGCGCGACGCTTGGTCTATCGTTGTTTAGAAAATCTCATCAAACTTGATGATATTGAAAATTATCGCCGCTCATTAAATCTCATGTTTGGTGAAGAGACAGTGCGACAGGCAGAGGCTTTACTCAATCGCACAGAGCGTTATTTTGATTTGCCTGACTTAGGTGTCGATATGGAAGGGAGCGCTATGCATCAAACTTTATTGCTCGCTTATGATAAATTATTTTTTTAAATTTTTTTAAAACTTACTAAAGAGAGTCTATGTCACATATCGCTGTTGTTTATCACTCTGGCTACGGTCACACCAAGCGCATGGCTGAATCTGTTGCGGCAGGTGCAGGCGCAACGCTGGTTGCAATTGATGCAGAAGGTAATTTGTCGGATAGCGACTGGGAAACCTTGAATAAAGCTGATGCTATTATTTTTGGCAGCCCAACTTATATGGGTTCTGTTACTTGGCAATTCAAAAAATTTGCAGATGCTTCTTCTAAAGCTTGGTTTACACAAGCATGGAAAGACAAAATTTTTGCAGGCTTTACCAATAGTGCAACCATGAATGGCGACAAGCATTCAACATTACATTATTTCATTACACTCGCTATGCAACACAGCGGAATCTGGGTTGGTACTGGTCTCATGCCGAGCAACTCTAAAGCAGCACAGCGTAATGATGTGAACTATGTTGGTTCATTTGCTGGTGCTATGGCGCAATCACCTTCTGACTCAAGTCCAGAAGAAATGCTGTCAGGGGATTTAGAAACTGCAAAACTATTTGGTCAACGTGTAGCGACAACAGCAGCTCGCTTCAAGTAAATAGTCTATGAAGTAAAACTTATACAAGCAATTGTTAGCTTGGGTAGGTTAGTAATAGAAAAAAGCCTCAACAAAAAATTGAGGCTTTTTATTTGGTGATTGCTTAATAATAAAATCAAATAGGATCTAAATGTGTCATCACATCTAATACGGGTAATTCTTTCATGATTCTATTCCTAGCTGATAAAGCAATATCATGACCTTGTTGAACCGTGATTGCATGATCCACTTCAATATGCACATCGACTAAAATCATGTCGCCCGTTTTGCGGGTTCTGAGTTCATGTAAACCTTTTACGCCCTCAGT
Source organism: Pseudomonadota bacterium (assembly GCA_041176585.1). GTDB lineage: Bacteria > Pseudomonadota > Gammaproteobacteria > Burkholderiales > Burkholderiaceae_D > Pernthalerella. The sequence continues at coordinate 2,284 of JBEDCU010000220.1, read as the reverse complement.
GGTGAGAATGATTTCTTGAATCTTTAAATTTTCTTCTTCGGTTGCTGATCTATCCATTAAATCATGTAACGCGTTCCATCCAAATTGCCAGCCAGTTCGTGCAATCATTAAGCCAACAATTAAAGCACCGACTGAATCCAAAATAGGAAAGCCTAATAAGGCGCCCGCAATACCGACAGCAACTACAAAAGAAGAAGCTGCATCTGAACGTGCATGCCATGCATTTGCTACCAGCATAGAAGAGCGCACCTTTGTAGCCACTACCAACATATAGCGAAACAGCAGTTCTTTAATAATTAAAGCTGCGATAGCGACATACAGAGCAGTAACTTGAATCTGGCCTAAAGGCGGTGGTTCGATAACTTTTTCACCTGCTCGCCACAACATACCTAGCCCAACTACTAACAGCGATGCGCCTAAAAATAATGAGGCTGCAGTTTCATAGCGCTGATGTCCATAATGATGATCGTCATCCGCTTCTTTGCCGCTGTGGTGGTTGGTGAGTAGCACAACAAAGTCTGCCACTAAATCAGTTAAAGAATGAATACCGTCCGCTATTAAGCCTTGAGAACCGGCATACAAGCCAGTAAAGATCTGGGTAATGGTGAGCCCAATATTGACGAACACACTGACTAGCGTGCTTTTATAGGCAGCCAACTGTTTATTACGGGCTTCTGCTACTGAGTTATCGATTAAATCATCCATACGAACCGTTTTGTAATTTTATTAATCATCACTACTTTTCTTACTTAACCATGTAGGCAGCATAGTAGCAAGAACTAAATCTTTGAGTATGAAATGATGAAATAAAGCCGCGGCTGCATGGATACCTGCCAAGATGAGCAGGGTATCAGCAAGAGTGGGATGTAGCTCCAACAGAAATTCGCCTATATTTTCAGATGTGTTGAAGGGCGAAGGGAAGGTGACATGGTTTAACAGACTTAATTCATCCCCTTCTAGCCACGTTCCTAAGATTGCGGTCAGGGGCACAGCGATTAAAAGCAAATATAAACTGCCTTGTAGTACTTTTGATATGACGCGCAAACTAGCTGGCATAGGAACAGCGAGAGGACGCTGTGAAAAGAGCGTCCATAGTAATCGCAAAACAGTCATGCCAAATACGGCTAACCCTAGAGTTTCGTGGGTTTGTAAGCCTAAGTCTAGTGAGGGATTATCCAATTCATCAACATCTTCTGGCCCCAGCACGAAAGCGATAATGACGAAGAGCGCAGTCAACCAGTGAATGATTTGAGTAAGAGGATGATATTTTTGATTCATGGTTTTCTTAAAAAATAGATGCTCTTATTTTAGTAGGGTAGATTAGCGTAGCGTAATCGTACGTTTAATTTATCGACTACATCCGTACGATTACGCTGCGCTAATCGTACCTACGTGGCTCTATAGTAGTTTACTAGATGGATTAACGCAGGCTTACACTAGGCTAGTCGATCCTATAAAAATTAAACAATTAATCTGAAACTAAATCGTTGCTAAATATTTGAATCTTGCCGTCATGCGCATGGCCATTCAAAATTTTTTGCTCTGCAATTGAGAGTAGTTTTAATTGATGTTTAGAGAAATGATCAATAGCGTCACCCATAAAAGAATCTGCATCAATATCTTCAAGAGCTTCATAACTAAAGTGACACACTAAATCAGTGTGGTTTAACTTGGCAGCAAAGTCTACGCCACCATCAGTCGCTAGTGAGGCAGGCCCTATAAATTGAATATTCAATTTAAGCTCCCCTCATTTTATCGATACGATTAAAATATGTTTTAGCGTAAGCAAGTACTTGTGCATCAGTGGGATGATCAACCGTTTCTACGCCTACGATTTTTTTAGCAATGGCTGGGTCATGTGCAACTGCATGCTTTAATAGCTCGCCTTTAGCAGAGCCGGGCCCAATAATTAAAATTTCATTCACATCAGCAACTGCTGTGATCACGTTATGGAAAAAATGATGATCCTCTGGCGCCTTACCACTACCAACCGCATTTGCCTTATGGTGTAGATGTCCGTTGGTTGCCGCACTTTTGATTAATTCATTTTTACTGGTATCAAAATACAAGACATGCGCTTCTTTGTGATCTATCCAGATAGCGACGTGATTGGCAGACATGGTAATGATCCTTATTTATTGAGATCATTTAGATTGCCTCAAATAAGGATGCTCTAGGTTTTAAATAAGGATGTTTTTGAGTTAGGTCACTTAATTTAGAAAATACCCGTAAAGAAAAATATAAAGTTGTCGGAAGGGTTAAATAAATGAATGCAATCCAATCG
>JBEDCU010000219.1:0-5752 GCA_041176585.1 Pseudomonadota bacterium | reverse complement strand
CTTTTTTTATTAGTATTGAGTAAAAAGATAACTAAAATATTAATCAATATCTTTTTAGAAATGTCAGCGCTAAGGCAAACGTAATCAAGCAATTAAATTAGAGGCGTCATGAAAATTTATTTAGTTTTGATTTAATCAGTTCTTACTCAGCACGCGGTATTATGTAAAGACATTTAATTACATCTTTCAACTATGAATATGCGTGTAATAGCTACTGGTGGAACGTTCGATAAAACATACGACCCGCTTAGCGGAGCATTGATTTTTTCTGAAAGCTGTGTGCCTGAGCTTTTAACTCAAGCACGTTTGGCGAATGACATTTGTTTTGAAGCGCTATTTGCGCTTGATTCTTTAGACATGCAAGATAGCCATAGGCAAAAAATCTTAGATGCATGTCGAGCTTCAAGAGAACAGCAGATTGTGATTGTTCATGGCACTGACACCATGGATGCAACAGCAGAGGTGTTAGGCAACGCAACGCTATCTCATACTATTGTGCTGACAGGGGCCATGGTGCCACACCGTGTATTGCATTCCGACGCACAGTTTAATTTAGGTTTTGCTATCGCAGCTGCAAGCATGTTGCCATCTGGTGTTTATGTTGCAATGAATGCACAAGTATTTCACTGGAATGAAGTGAAGAAAAATCGTGCTATCGGAAAATTCGAGCGTAAATAAATTTTTTAATGCGGTGTCGATAAAAACTTTTGTAGTAATCGAAATAAAGGCCCTATCGTTAAAACTAAAACAGCCATACGAGAAACATGGAAGGCAGTCACGATAGGAACACCTAGTTCTAATGTCTTTGCAGTCAAACTCATTTCTGCAATGCCACCCGGTGCAGTAGCAAGTATGGCAGTGGCAAAATGCAAATCACAATATTCTGCCAACAACCAACCAAAACCTGCAGACACGATCAGAGCGAAAATAGTACACACAGCCACACTTAACATAAAGCGAGGCGCACCACGTATGAAACTGGGTGTGAAGTGTGTGCCGAGCGAAAACCCTATAAATAACTGACCAGCATGACTCATCCAAGTTGGTAAGGCAGACAGTGAAATATTAGAAGCGGTAATCGCTATACTGACGAGTAATGGTCCAATTACCCAAGCATTTGGCCAACGTAGTTTCTGTAAAACCAGCGCAGCACAAGTAGTTAAACCAATTAATGAAATTAATCCTAAGGGTTGAATAATGCGTGTCGCGGGTTCATAAGCATCTTGTCCATGCACATCAAAAAATTTCAAAGCAAATGGAATAATCGCAACCACTAGCATGAGTCGCAGGCTATGTGCAGCAGCGACATAATCAACCCGCGCATGATGTCGTGCTGCTTGTGCTGCCATTTCTGAAGCACCACCAATAGCCATACAAAAAAATGCCGTGCTACGTTGAATGCCTGAAAAGCGTGCTAATAACCAAGCGCAAACTAACCCAAGCAATAAAGCAAACATCACCGCAATAAAAATAATGCTACTGCGGTTGAGCAAGATAGCAATCACACTAGGTGTGAAATACAAACCTAACACCGTTCCTATAGCCCATTGACCCGCAGCTCGAATTTGACTAGGACATGTAAATGGAGCATTGAGTAAACGTGCAGTAGCAGTTGCAAATAAAGGCCCTAACATCCAAGGTAGAGGCGAATGCCATACCTCAAATAATAAAGCTGCAATTAGCGCTAATAAGAGGCCAGCAAAAAGATTTAAAAATACTTGATAAGAAAAGCGATGCATAAGCGAGATTGTAACAAGCTCATCTTGCTAGGTTAGAAGTACAGCTTTTGTAATTGAAGTGCAAATCTAAGATGGAATAAAAATAGAAAGCGAAAAAAAAGCCCGCTAGAGTGCGGGCTTTAAATCCACTCTCAATTAAGAGGCGGAGGAGACAAACACATCTTAGCAAGCGATAAGATATATATCCGCTTTAGTTTCGTGATACACATTATAAGCAATCTTGATATCTCATTGATAACAGCGCTTTAATATTCAAACAGACACACCAAGATTAGAAACAAGATAATCCATCAGCACGCGTACTCTATGAGGAATTTGTCGATTGCTCGGCAACATGGCATAAATACCTAACTCGGGCATGGAAAAATCCATCAGAATTTCTTTTACTTTTCCTGCAGTGAGAGCGGGTTGTGCAATGAAATCTGGTTGACATGTAATGCCCAAACCTTGCGCCGCAGCCTCCGTTAAAACCTCCCCATTGTTGGCAATGATTTGTGATCGAAGTGGGAAACTTTGTAATTGTCCATTCAGTAGGAATTGCCAAGCTTGTTGACCGCCAGCGATGGTGTAGCCCAGGCATTGATGATGAATCAATTCGGAGGGATGATTCGGAGTGCCACAACGAGCAAGAAAATCAGGAGAGGCAATCACACATAAACGACTATGACTAATTTTTCGTACTACATCGCTGCTTTCTAATTTAGGTGTAATGCGTATGGATAAATCGATGCCATCTTCAATTAAATTTACGCGCCTATCCGAGTAATCCATATCGATATTCACTTCAGGATAACGGCGAACAAATTCTAATAAGTGTGGCATAACACGCTTTACCCCAAAACTGAGCGGCACACTGATACGAATTAGTCCCCTAGGGGTGAGCCGTTCTTGGGCTATACCCGTTTCAGCGGCATCGACTAAATTTAAAATAACACGGCATTTTTCTAAATAACTGGCGCCCTCAGAAGTCAAAGTTAAGCGCCGTGTACTGCGCGCCATAAGCTTGGTGCCCAAATGGATTTCTAAGGCTGCAACTTGGCGTGTAATAACCGAACGTGCCACGCCTAGCTGCTTAGCGACAGCTGAAAAACTATTTAATTCTGCGACTCTGACAAAGACTCGCATAGCTTGTAATGTATCCATTGTTGCGTCAGAAGCAATAAAGAATTGCTGATTGTCCCCTATTTATTCTCAAGATGCTGGACTATAGTGCGAACTCATTAGCCAATCAAAAGCTACCCCAGAATGAGCAACGCCATGCCTACTTTATTTGTACCTCACGGAGCGCCAACTTTTGCGTTACGACCGGGTGCGGCAGGTGCTGCTTTGGCAACCATAGCGAAAAAATTACCTGCTCCAAGAGCCATCATTATTATTAGTCCGCATTGGGACACTGCAGTGCCCACAGTAGGCTCGTCTGCTCAACCGGAAACAGTGCATGATTTCGGCGGCTTCGCAGAAGAGCTTTACCGTATTCAATACCTAGCAACCGGATGTCCTGAGGGCGCACAGGAAGTGATGCAAGCAATTCAAGCAGCTGGCTTGCCAGTAGAATTAGCGCCTAGACAAGGATTGGATCATGGCGCATGGGTGCCATTGAGACTGATGTTCCCAGAAGCGGATGTGCCGGTTATTCCACTGTCATTACAAAGCAGGGGTGGACCACAACAAGCGTATCGCTTAGGTCAAGCCTTAGCTAAGCTAGGTGAAAAAGGGTTTTTAGTTATTGCTTCTGGCAACTTGACGCATAACCTTCATGATTATTTTGTTGCGAGTAGAAATGATCAGCAAACACCATCCTATGTACGCGACTTTGCAGAATGGATAGCAGACCGTGTAGAAAATCATGGTCTAGAAGATATGTTGAATTATCGTGTAACAGCACCAAATGCGACACGCGCTCATCCTACTGATGAGCATTTATTACCTTTATATGTTGCATGGGGTGCAGCAGGAGCAGACGCAAAAGCAGAGCGCTTTTATTCTGGTATTGATGATTATGTACTTGCGATGGATGCTTACACATTCACGCCACTGCATGCAGCATGATGATCCAAAATTAGGAGTTTGAACATGAATGAAAATCCTATAAGCACTTATACCGGTACAGCAAAAATTCTGCACTGGCTAATGGCATTGTTAATATTTGCCATGCTAGGGCTAGGTTTCTATATGAGCGACTTACCACTCTCGCCACAAAAGCTACAACTGTATTCATGGCATAAGTGGGCAGGCGTATCTGCATTCTTATTGCTTGTAATCAGACTAGCTTGGCGCCTAACGCATCAGCCACCCGCATTACCAACACAGACACCAAAAATTCAGCAATGGGCAGCGCATCTAGGACATGGTTCCTTATATGTGTTGATGTTGGTGATTCCACTTTCAGGATGGTTGATGAGTTCGGCAAAAGGATTTCAAACCGTTTGGTTTGGTGTCTTACCTATTCCTGACTTATTAGAAAAAAACAAAGAGCTAGGCGCAGTGTTAGCGGAAGTCCATGAATTATTGAACATCATCTTGATTCTTGTTTTGCTTATTCATATTGCTGCTGCGAGCAAGCATCACGTCCTCGATAAAGATAATACGCTACGCCGCATGTTACCAAGTAAGTCATCGTCAACCACGTAAGATGAATAGTAATAGAAGTCTAGAGATTAGGTTTAATTTTAAGTTTTGTTCCATACATTTTTATGTGTTTCGCAGTACAGCATTATCGAGTAAATAGTTTCACTAACTTTCATTCATAACAGGAGATTCAACATGAAAAAAATGACGCAATGTCTAAGTGCTTTACTTTTAACTATGACCGCATCTGCTGCCTTAGCAGCACCAGAAACTTATGTATTAGATGGTTCACATACCTACCCACGTTTTTCTTATAGTCATTTAGGTTTCTCAACGCAGCTATCACGGTTTAATACGACTACAGGTAAAGTCGTATTTGATAAAGCAGCGAAATCCGGCTCTGTTGATATAGAAATTGATGCAAAATCTGTAGACACTGGTTCCACATTGTTTAACCAGCATATTCAAGGCGAAGATTTTTTGGATACTGCTAAATATCCTAAAGCGATTTTCAAATCTACCAATGTAGTTTTTGAGGGCGAGAAGCCAGTTAAGGTTGAAGGCAATCTCACTATCAAAGGTGTAACAAAGCCAGTTACCTTAATCGTGACTTCATTCCAAGCTATGCCACATCCTATGCAAAAGAAAGATGCGATTGGCGCGAATGCTCACACTACCATTAAGCGCTCAGAATTCAATGCAGGTAAATATGCACCAAACGTTGGTGATGAAGTAAGAATTGATATCGCTATAGAAGCGATTAAGCAATAAAAAGATAATCAACAAAAATGCCGCCTAAGGGCGGCATTTTTATTAAAGGCTGAAATAAAAACTAGCAACCAGAGTTATTCACGCTGCCATCAGGCATCGTGGTATTACAAAATTTTGCATCATCTAGTTTCGCGCCATCTAATTTAGCCCCGGTGAAGTTAGCCCCTTTAATATTTGCGCCGGTAAGTATGGCGCCTGTTAAATTTGCACCCGTAAAATTCGTGTCGCGTAAATAAGCATTAGAGAAATCTGCTCGAGTTAAATTTGCACCAGCTAGATCAGTCTTTTTCAAATTAGCACTTTGAAAATTTGTTGCAAGCGTACGTTTCTCTAAGGGCTTTTCAGATAGATCTGCTTTAGCCATGCTCGCACCACCTACATTGGCATTTTCAAAATCAGCACCACGTAAATTTTTTCCTGCAAAGTTAGCATCAGTGAGATCACAATACTTACAAGAATTTGTGGTCATGAATATTTCAAGTTTCGCTGCATCTGCTGCATAGCTTAATGAACTAGCCAATAAGATAGATATAAGAAAATGAATTTTTGTTGGTGAGAAAGAATCCGATTTGTGATACACGATGTACGAAGCTCCTCAAAAATTATAAATAGAGTTTATATAAATTAAAGTTTTTAAAATTATTTTCCTATACAAAATCGACTAAATATCGCAC
>JBEDCU010000218.1:0-7590 GCA_041176585.1 Pseudomonadota bacterium | reverse complement strand
GTTATCTATAAATATTCGTGCGACCGGTTCGGTGCAAGCTAAACAACAACGTAAGTTGCAAGATTTGGTGATACAACCATCCGCCTTGATAGCTCGCTTGCGTGGTCTGTTACGTGAACGTATACAAAACAATTTATCCAATCAAGCTTATGCGGGTGTGATCGTTGCATTAGTGATGGGAGATCAGCGTGCGATTGAGCAATCAGACTGGGAAATTTTTAATCGCACTGGTATAGGCCACTTAGTTTCGATTTCAGGTTTACACATCACCATGGTGGCGGCTTTATTTGCCGGTTTCATGCAATGGTTATGGCGTCATTCATTTTTCACGCGTGCTAGTTTGCCCTTGTTCATCCCCGCGCAAAAAATTGCTGCTGCAACTGGCTTTTTTACTGCCTTGATTTATGTAGCACTAGCAGGGTTCGGCATACCAGCTATGCGCACGCTGATGATGATTGCCGTTGTGTGTGTTGCGTTGTGGTATGGACGCATGATAGTGGTCTCGCAAAGTTTGGCATACGCTTTGATAGTAGTAACGCTATTTGATCCTTGGGCTGTATTGTGGCCAGGCTTTTGGTTGTCATTCACTGCGATTGCTTGCATTTTGTATGCAACAGTTGGTCGCATGCATGAGCTTGTAGAAAATAAGCCTAGCCATACTCAGTTGTTGAATCCAAAAGTACATGAAAAGAAGTTGATATCTGATTGGCTTTCAACATGTCGCGACACATTGCGACCCGCAATCACAACACAAGCTGCGGTCACTCTAGGTTTGCTGCCACTGACGATGTTGTTGTTTGCACAGGTATCACTCATTTCTCCGTTAGCGAATGCGTTTGCAATTCCATTGGTGAGTTTAGTGATAACACCACTATCATTAATTGGCGTTGTGTTGCCTACACCTCTATCAACTTGGAGTTTAGATTTAGCGCATCAACTCATGGCATGGTTAGTGATGGTGTTAACGTATTTCAGTAACATGGATTTTGCAGTCTGGCGCGGTGCGCAACCGGATGCACTGTCGGTTGTGTTAGCAGTCATCGGCACCTTATGGTTACTTGCCCCACGCGGTTGGCCACTGCGTTGGTTAGGTTTACTAACTTGGCTGCCAATTTTTTTCCAAGTGCCAGCTGCACCAAGTCGTGGATTTTGGATGACTGCTTTCGATGTAGGGCAGGGCAATGCAGTGTTGATAGAAACTGCTACGCATAGATTGTTATATGACACTGGCCCGCAATTAGGAACACAGTCTGATAGTGGGCAACGTGTATTGCTACCTTACTTTATTAAGCGTGGCATTACGTCGCTAGATGGATTGGTGATTTCTCATAGCGATATGGATCATGCAGGTGGTGCTTTATCGCTATTGAAAGAAATACGATTTGGTTGGGTATCGTCCTCTTTACCTATTGAGAATCCGATTCTTCAACAAGCGTCGCAGCATCATACTTGCGCACAGGGACAAAGCTGGAATTGGGATGGAGTGCACTTTGAGATGTTGCAACCGAGGGCGGATAGTTATGCAAAGACCTCACTGAAACCGAATGCACGTAGTTGTACTTTAAGAATCAGTTGGGGTGATAAAGCCGTACTGTTGACGGGGGATATAGAAGCTGCACAAGAATATGCAATGCTTGAGCGTGTTCCTGATCGTTTACTAGCCCAAGTGCTGTTGGCGCCGCATCACGGCAGTGGCACCTCGTCGACAGCAGCATTTTTAGAAGCAGTCGCGCCAGAAATCGCTATATTTCAAGTGGGTTATCGCAATCGTTATCATCATCCTAAGCCTGAAGTGTTTGAGCGCTATCGCCAACTCGGTATTCAACGCTACCGTACCGATGAATCTGGTGCGATACGAGTTGAAATCGATAATGCTATCAAGGTGAGTTCTTATCGATCTGAACATGCACGTTATTGGTATGGTCGTTAGTCTTGTTGAACATTTAACAATCAACTTCACAGAAAACTTTTTGTTATGACTGTTTTTCTCAGAGTGAGAGCAGGGGTTTGATGTATAATTCGAATTTCCCGCTAGTGCCATTCGGCACCGACAGCAATGACCAAGTTTGTATTCGTCACAGGTGGTGTGGTCTCTTCCCTAGGTAAGGGTATAGCCGCCGCTTCACTGGCCGCGATCCTTGAATCGCGTGGCCTCAAAGTCACCCTTTTAAAGCTCGATCCCTACATCAACGTTGATCCTGGCACCATGAGTCCATTTCAGCATGGTGAGGTATTCGTCACCGATGATGGTGCTGAAACCGATCTTGATCTCGGTCACTATGAGCGTTTTATCTCCGCTAAGATGAAGAAGGTGAATAACTTCACCACCGGTCAGATTTATGAGTCCGTCATTCGTAAAGAACGTCGTGGTGAATATCTGGGCAAGACTGTGCAGGTCATTCCGCATATCACGAACGAGATACAAGAATTCATACATCGTGGCGCAGAAGGTTTTGATGTCGCAATTGTAGAAATTGGCGGTACCGTCGGTGACATTGAATCCTTGCCGTTTTTGGAAGCAGCACGTCAGCTCTCATTGCGTGGCGGTCGTCATCATGCAGCTTTCGTGCATTTAACCCTAGTGCCTTATCTGGTCTCTGCGGGTGAACTAAAAACCAAGCCTACACAGCACAGCGTTCAAAAATTACGTGAAATCGGTATCTCACCGGATGCATTGTTATGCCGTGCTGACCGTCGTATTCCTGAAGATGAACGTGCCAAGATTTCCTTGTTCTCCAATGTTGAACAAGATGCAGTGATTTCAGTATGGGATGCAGATACGATTTATAAAATTCCACAGATGTTGCATGACCAAGGTTTAGATCGCATTGTTTGTGAAAAACTGAATCTCTCGCCACAGCCTGCAGATTTATCCATGTGGGATAAGTTAATTCATTCGCTAGAACATCCTAAACGTGATGTGCACATTGCGATGGTCGGTAAGTATGTCGATCTGACTGAATCCTACAAGTCTTTAACAGAAGCCTTACGTCATGCCGGTATTCATACTGAGTCGCGTGTGAATATTGAATACGTCGATTCAGAAGACATAGAAAACAATGGCACTGCTAGTTTAGAAAAATATGACGCCATACTCGTACCAGGTGGTTTTGGTCGACGTGGTGTGGAAGGTAAAATTGCTGCTGCACGTTATGCACGTGAACATAAAGTCCCTTACCTTGGCATTTGTTTAGGTATGCAAGTGGCTTTGATTGAATATGCACGCAATTTGGCTGGCTTAGCGCAAGCAAATTCCACCGAGTTTGATCCTGATACACCGAATCCTGTCGTGGCGTTGATCACGGAATGGCAAAACCATGATGGTGTGATTGAACGTCGTGATGCTGATTCTGATTTAGGTGGCACCATGCGTTTGGGTGCGCAAACCTGTGCAGTCAAACCGGGCACCTTAGCAGCTGAAATTTATGGCAAAGAAGTAACGGAACGTCATCGTCATCGCTATGAGGCGAACAATCATTATTTGGCGCGTGTAGAACAAGCTGGTTTAGTGGTTTCAGCTCGTACACCGACAGAGTCCTTGTGTGAAATTATGGAATTACCTCGCACTGGTGAACATGCGCATCCTTGGTACATGGGCGTGCAATATCATCCGGAATTCAAATCGACGCCACGCGATGGTCATCCATTATTCATATCATTCATTCAAGCTGCGCTTGCAGCCAAGCAGACTAATGACGAAAGGAAGGCAGCATGAAATTATGTGGATTTGATGTAGGCCTCGATCATCCTTTCTTTCTCATCGCAGGTCCTTGCGTGATTGAATCGGAACAGATGGCCTTAGACACAGCGGGCGCGCTGAAAGAAATCACTAGTAGCTTGGGCATACCTTTTATTTATAAATCTTCGTTTGATAAAGCGAATCGTTCTTCAGGTAGCTCTTTCCGTGGCTTAGGCATGGAAAAAGGTTTGGCTATACTCGCTAAGGTTAAACAAGAAATCGGTGTGCCTGTGTTAACCGACATTCATGAGATTGATGAAATCAAACCAGTCTCTGCTGTGGTCGATGTTTTACAAACACCTGCATTCTTGTGTAGGCAAACTGATTTTATTCGTGCTTGTGCGCAGTCAGGCAAGCCTGTGAATATTAAAAAAGGTCAGTTCTTAGCGCCGCATGACATGAAAAACGTTATTGATAAAGCACGTGAAGCGGCCAAAGAAGCAGGTTTAGCAACGGATAATTTCATGGCCTGTGAACGTGGTGTGTCATTTGGTTATAACAATTTGGTTTCAGATATGCGTTCACTTGCCATCATGCGTGAGACCGGTTGCCCAGTCGTGTTTGATGCTACGCATTCTGTACAATTGCCCGGTGGGCAGGGTAGTACCTCAGGTGGTCAACGTGAGTTCGTACCTGTGTTGGCGCGTGCTGCTGTTGCCGTGGGTGTTGCTGGCTTGTTTATGGAGACGCATCCAAATCCTGCACAAGCAAAATCCGATGGTCCGAATGCTGTGCCTTTACAGCGTATAAAAGAATTACTTGCAACGCTGGCAGATCTGGATCGCGTTGTGAAGAAAAATGGTTTTCTTGAACAGCATTTTGAATAAATTTTTGTGCAGCTGAAGTTAACGAGCTGTGATTTGTTTAATGTAAATTTTTTATCTGTGGAGAATCGCAATGAGCGCAATTGTTGACATCGTAGGGCGTGAAATCATGGATTCACGCGGCAACCCGACTGTCGAATGTGATGTCTTACTAGAGTCGGGTGTCATGGGCCGTGCTGCTGTGCCATCAGGTGCATCAACAGGCTCACGTGAGGCAGTGGAATTACGTGATGGAGATAGCAAACGCTACTTCGGTAAAGGCGTGATGCAAGCCTGCGAAAATATCAACACAGAAATTTCAGAAGCCATCATGGGTTTGGATGCGAGTGAACAAGCATTCTTAGATCACACCCTTATCGATTTAGATGGTACAGACAACAAAGCGCGTCTGGGTGCGAATGCTACCTTAGCGGTATCGATGGCGGTAGCAAAAGCAGCAGCAGAAGAATCAGGTTTGCCACTGTATCGTTATTTCGGTGGTTCAGGTGCCATGCAAATGCCAGTGCCTATGATGAATGTGATCAATGGCGGTGCGCATGCAGATAACAATCTTGATATACAAGAATTCATGATCATACCGGTGGGTGCCACTAGCTTTCGCGAATCCATACGTTATGGCGCAGAAGTTTTTCACACACTGAAAAAATTCTGCATGATAAAAAGCTCACAACTGCAGTAGGCGATGAAGGTGGTTTTGCTCCTTCCGTAGAAAACCATGAAGCAGCGATCAAGTTAATTTTGCAAGCAATAGAACAAGCTGGCTATGAACCAGGTACGCAAATCGCATTGGGTTTAGATTGCGCTGCAAGTGAATTTTATAAAGATGGAAAATATCATTTAAGTGGTGAAGGCTTATCCCTCTCATCCACTGATTTCACTAATCTGTTAGCTAGCTGGTGTGATAAATATCCCATCATCTCGATTGAAGATGGTATGGCTGAGAATGATTGGGATGGTTGGGCAACTCTCACACAAGCATTAGGTAAGAAAGTGCAATTGGTAGGTGATGATCTATTCGTGACCAACACAAAAATTCTCAAAGAAGGCATAGAGAAAAATATTGCTAACTCAATTCTGATTAAGATTAATCAGATTGGCACACTCACTGAAACCTTTGCAGCAATCGAAATGGCTAAGCGTGCTGGTTATACTGCAGTGATTTCACATCGCTCAGGTGAGACGGAAGATTCCACTATTGCTGATATCGCTGTAGGTTGTAATGCTTTGCAGATTAAGACAGGATCTATGTCCCGTTCAGATCGTATGGCAAAATATAACCAATTGCTGCGTATTGAAGAAGATTTAGGTGATGTCGCTAGTTACCCTGGACGCAGCGCTTTTTACAACTTGAGATAAGTGTAAGTTGGATAGTGTTGTAAACACTATCAGGCTTAGATAACTAGACTAACGTGCGACTTATTCTGATTTCCCTGACCGCGCTACTTGTATTGATCCAGTACCCACTCTGGTTGGGTAAGGGTGGTTGGTTGCGGGTATGGAGTTTGTCGCGTGAATTAGATGTGTCGTTAGCAAAAGAGCGCGAGCAAAAAGCACGCAATGCTAAGCTCGCCTCTGAAGTAGAAGATTTAAAAGATGGCACAGGTGCAGTTGAAGAACGAGCACGCTACGAGTTAGGCTTAGTCAAAGAAAATGAAATCTTTGTACAAATCCTGCAACCCAACAGCAAAGCCACACCTCGCACGAGCACCGCGCAATAAAACCACGATCAATGCTGTTGTTGACTAGGTGGTGTGATAGCTAAGGCGACACTCTCTGCAGTAAACAAATGCGCACAATCGACTTTATCAAAGCGATAAAGCTGTCCACAAAACTCACAATTAACTGATAACTGACCTAGCTCGGCTAGAGCATCGTCAATTTCTTCTTGCCCCAACATACGCAGCATATTGCCCACTCTAGTGCGGGAACAAGTGCACTGAAACACAGGATGACGTGGTTCAAAGACTCGCACCGTCTCTTCCCAATACAAGCGCTGTAACAAAGTCATGATGTCAGTTGTTAGCAACTCAGCTTGGGTGAGAGTAGACGCAAGCATGACGCTGCGATCCCAAGTGTCTTCATCATTACTAGTTGGGAGCGATTCAGTTGTGCCGCCCTCGGAAGGTAATTTTTGTAACAACAAGCCACGTGCTACATGGTCATCTGCAGCTAACCATAAGCGTGTATCAAGTTGTTCAGAGCGCATCATGTAATTTTCAATGATGGTAGCGATGGATTCACCATCTAAAGCAACAATACCTTGATAAGCTTGTTGGCCTGGCATCTTATCGTCAGGATCTAAAGTGATAGCAAAGCGACCTTGTCCATGCTCGTTAATCAGTTCTTGTACAGTCGCTTGCTCATCAATCGTTACCTCATCACGTAGTTTAGCCATGCCACGTAGTTTGAGTCCAACATCACATTCCACAACGAGTAACTGCACCGGTCCATCCCCGTGAATTTGCATGATGATGGAGCCATTAAATTTTAGATTGGCAGATAACAGTGCAGCCGCCGATAGCATTTCACCCAACATTTTTTTTACAGCAGGGGGATAGTCGCGCTTGGATTGCACTTGTTGCCAGACATCTGAAATATCAACTAACTCACCACGCACTAGTGAGTTTTCAAACATGAATTTTTGCAGGGTATCTGCCATTAATCTATTCTCTTTAATTGTTTTTTATAATCTTGTCCACGTTGCACATACATTTCTGAACTGGCTTTCAGTATTGCGACTTGTTCAGTCGTGAGTTCACGTACTGCTTTAGCAGGTGATCCTATGATAAGTGAATTATCAGGAAACTCTTTTCCTTCAGTGACTAACGCACCTGCGCCAACCAGAGAATTTTTTCCTATCTTGGCGCCATTTAAAATCACCGCTTGTATGCCTATCAGACTGCCATCGCCTATGCTGCAGCCGTGTAGCATGACTTGATGACCCACGGTTACATCTTTGCCTAATGTGATGGGATGGCCTATGTCAGTGTGTAGCACACTGTTTTCTTGAATATTCGAATTTTCACC
>JBEDCU010000217.1:0-4385 GCA_041176585.1 Pseudomonadota bacterium | reverse complement strand
CTTCATATCTATACTGAGAAATGGTAGGCGAGATGAATCCTGGAGGTGTCAGCATTCTTCGCTTTGCCCAACGATAAATACTTCCAATTTGGGAGAGATTACGATTGACGGTACTTGGGCTATATCCATTATCGATCATGGCCACACCAGCCCTAGCGAGCTCATTGGGGGCAATCTCCCAAGCACTGCGCTCACCAAGTAAGTCAATCCATTTTCGTAATTGCATTTCCGCACCGTTTAGATGAACGGCAATATAGGCGGCTGAGAGCTCGCCAAAAGTCATGTCAAGGGGTTTGGTAAGGTCAGGTGCAAACGCGAGCGCCTCGCGCAAATTGATGCGTTTCTGGCCCCTTGGGGCAGAAAGAGAAGGTACATTTGAGTTTGAATTAAGTATCATCCGGTCTCCGTAGGTCACTGTGAGTGAGTACAAAACACCGCTTTGCCGCGATACAAAATTCTTTAACCAATTCAATCACTTAGGATTGATGTGGTAGGCACGATTGGACTCGAACCAACGACCCCTACCATGTCAAGGTAGTGCTCTAACCAGCTGAGCTACGCGCCTAAAGAAACGAGATTATAGCCGTCTTTTCTATAGAAGCGCCACTGACCGCTCACGAAAACGATGTTCACACCTTACTTATTGCCTTTTCGCCTGCATTACGCCTTGTATATCTAATATCAAATTGAGAGCACGTTGCAGTTGATCAGTCGAAGAAATCTCACCCGTAAAAGACATATGCGCATGCCCCTTACTACTTTGTGTCGCAACTCCTATCACATTAATTTTTTCACGTAAAAAAATATCTGAGATGTCTCTTAACAAACCTTGTCTATCCATCGCGAGTACAAACACATCAACTGGATACACCGTATCATCATGCGATTGACCCCAATCAGTTTGAATAATGCGCTCTGGTGCGCGCAACTGCATTTGCACGAAATTTTTACAACTCGTTCGATGAATTGAGATGCCTTTACCACGCGTGATAAAACCAACAATAGGATCAGGAGGTGCAGGCTTACAGCAACGTGCCATCTGCGTTAACAGGCCTTCACTACCCAACACCAACACACCAGACTTAGCACCCTGCGTCACGCTCGAAGCTCGACTCTTACGCGCCACTACAACACTATCTGGATTCACAGCGGGTGTGACCTGATTATCATCAGCATGTAGTGCTTGTTCTACCAAACGTAAACTCAAGCGATCTTTACCAACAGCCAACAGAAAATCATCCAGCTTTTGAAAATCTAAACGATTCGCTAAATCTTCCAGATTGACTGCTGTCTTACCCTCGCGTTGCAAGGTTTTTTCAATTAAGGCACGGCCATGCGCAAGCGTTTCTTCTTCTTCAATTGCATTAAACCATGCACGAATTTTTGAACGTGTGCGCGCACTAGCGGCAAATCCATCAGACAACCAATCACGTGAAGGACCAGCAGAACCACTAGCAGCAGCTTCACCTTTAGCAGTTAATATTTCTACAGTCTGACCATTTTTTAATGGTGTATTTAACGGCACCATCACACCATCAATTTTTGCACCACGACAGCGATGACCTAAATCACTGTGTAATTGATACGCAAAATCAATCGGCGTAGCATGCGCTGGCAATTCAAGTACACGAGCTTGTGGGGTTAATACATAAATTCTGTCATTGAGTTTGGCTGACTTAAGCTGCTGCACCCATGCACGCTCACTCTCATCCTGCGACTCATTTTGCGATTCATTTTTCTTATCGTTTTGCGTTTCATTTTTCGTTTCATCCTGACTCACCACCACATCCACCATTTCGGTTTTCCATGCAAGTAGTTGTCTTAGCCATGCTATTTTTTCATCATCTCTTTGTTTGGGTGAACTACCTGATCCTTCTTTATAGCGCCAATGTGCAGCCACACCATATTCAGCGAAATGATTCATCTCATGGGTACGAATTTGTACCTCTAGGGTGCGACCATCTTCTGCCATCACGACTGTGTGCAATGATTGATAGCCATTAACTTTAGGACGCGCGATGTAATCATCAAACTCTTCAGACATGGCCGTCCAAATATTTTGCACTATACCTAGCACGGCATAACAACTCTTCACATCATCCACAATTACTCTAAAAGCACGCACATCATGTAAACGAGAGAAATCCAAATCCTTGCCTTGCATTTTGCTCCAGATGCTATAGATGTGTTTAGGTCGTCCAAATACATCAGCACGTATGCCAGCAGATTTCATTTCTGCTTTGAGTCGCGCAATCGCTGCATCCACAAAAACTTCACGCTCCACCCTTCGCTCTTCCAACATTTTTGCAATTTTTTTATAGGAAGTAGGATCGACAAAACGAAATGACAAATCTTCGAGTTCCCATTTCAACTGCCAAATACCTAAACGATTGGCGAGAGGCGCATAGAGCTCGAAACTTTCACGGGCATAACGCAGAGTAGTGTCATCTTCCCGTTTTTGCTCAGCGAAGTAACGCAAGGTAGCAAGACGCGAACTCAATCTCACCAATACCACACGCATATCCGTCGCCATTGCTAGCGTCATCTTGCGTAAGGTTTCAATTTGATTCACAGCATGATGCTTAGTTTTATTATTTTCTTGCTGCACACTTGCAGCTTCATGTAAGCGCATGAGCTGACGAATCCCCGTCACTAAATCCGCAATCTCTTTACCAAAGTGAGACTCGATTAATGCAGTATGCTTATCATCTAGATGCGGTAATTCAAATAATACGCCTGCAATGCGCGTATCAATATCTGCATTCAAAGAAGCTAGGCAACTGACTACACTACGAGTGAAGGCTAGTGCATCCTGCCCCGTAGGTACAACTTTGTTTAAGTAATAGGAATCAACGAAGCTAAATGCTTCGATTAAGCGCGCAGCATCTTCAGCCCGCAAACCTGCAGTCAGTTGTTCATTCTGATCATTAACTTGAAAAGAAACCATCTTCTAATTTTTTGTTAGGCGATAAAAAAATCACGCGCTAATGCAATTTGTTCAGGCTGCATAAATGTAGGTGCATGACCTATGCCCGCCAACTCTGTCAGCGCTGCACGTGGACCGCGTTGCGTCATTAAATCTGCTGTTTCACGACTCAATAAATCTGACTCATTGCCACGCACGAGTAAGACTGGACATTGAATTGCATCATAAATCGCCCACAGTGCAGCTTCACTTTGTGCCGCACTCTCTTCAGTGAATGAACTAAATGCTAGCGCAAGCGCGGGATCATAATGACGAATCCACTGACCATCTTTTTGCTCACGCAAAACATCTCCTGCAAGTTTGTGCCACTGCTCATCACTATGCGGACCAAAAGGAGCAGCGATAGTGCGTATGTAATCTACACCTGCTTCAAACGTAGGAAACCGCACTTCCTTGCCCATGTACTCAGCAATGCGCATTAATGCAGCATAGTTAATCGTAGGGCCTATATCATTGAGTAACATCTTACGAATAGGATGGTCTTTTAAGGCTGCAACACCCATACCTATTAAACCGCCCATGGAAGTACCAAACCAATCTATTTGCGCCACATCTAGCCGCGCTATTAGTGTCACCATGTCGCTCACATATTGTGGCAGTTGATAACCGAGTGGATTAGCTAGCCAAGAAGAACGTCCTCGCCCCACCACATCCGGACAAATCACACGATAACGATCCGACATCACCGCTGCCAATGCATCAAAATCATCCGACACTCTTGTCACACCATGCACACACAGCAAGACAGCAGGATTTTTTGGATCACCCCATTCCTTATAAGCCATGTTGTGTAGGCCCGCAGGAGATAGACACTGCACTGTTTTTATTTGAAATGGGCTCATAGGTATCATCCTGCGCTAGTTGGAAAGTTTCATGAAATTAATCACTGCCTCATATTGTGCAGTGTTTCAATTCTCTCATGAAGCTTGTCTGTATAGCATCTATCTTTACAAGATAAAACTTCCGTAATAACTCGCCTTGCCACCTAAGGGAGCAACGAGTAAAACAAGATGGCCGCAAGCTTTACAAGTGGGGGAAACAGAATATTTATTTCGCCTTACTACTACGGCTTGACTTTTTAGGTAAGCGTAAACTCAACCTCGTCATTTTTTTATTATGGGCTAACTGCATTTTAGAGCGTGCCATTACCATCAACTTTGATGTCGCTGCTTCAAAAGTCAGCGCTACCTCTCTAGACTGTATCGCTAAAATTGCATGAAAAGTGTAATTGGATAAAGTTGTTAATTCAGCTGCCCATGCCGCTACCCATGCCGCAGTCACTTTAGAGACATCAATATCGCCACAACAACTAGAGAGATGTTTTTCACCAAAATATTCTAATAAATACAAACCTTGATCATCTATATAAAGTCTAGCCTTAATCTTAGCGGTATTGGGA
>JBEDCU010000216.1:0-7466 GCA_041176585.1 Pseudomonadota bacterium | reverse complement strand
CCCAAAGGGTTACAGGTCGATTTGTGGCATTTTTATTTTAAGCGTCTATACTCCATAACATAAAAAAATAAAATCGGAGTGATAGTGAGTAGCAGCCTTATTAAATTCAGTAACTTCAATACACGTTATCTCAGTGGCGATATTTGGGGTGGTTTTGCAGCGATGCTAGTTGCACTGCCATCTGCAGTAGCATTTGGCGTGACTATACTGGCGCCATTAGGTTCGCAATTTACTGCGCAAGGTGCAATCGCCGGCATACTTGGTGTGTGCTTTTTAGGTGTGATTGCAGCTCTCTTTGGTGGCACACAAAAATTAATTTCTGCACCCTGTGCTCCTGCAGCAGCAGTGCTATCTGCATTGACCATACAAATGAGTGCGCAAGGCTCAGCACCTGCAGCGATTTTGATGACCTTGTTTTTAGTCGCCTTAGTTAGTAGTTTGGTGCAGGTTCTGTTTGGAGTTTTACGTCTAGGTCAGCTTATACGCTACATGCCTTATCCGGTTGTGAGCGGATATTTATCTGGTGTAGGTCTTATTATCGTTGCGAGTCAATTACCTAAATTACTCGGTGCTGATAAAGGTGTTGATTGGTTTGTAGCGCTTACACATCCTGAGACATGGCAGCCAGTGAGTTTAATGGTGGGTGGTACGACAGGTGCGGTGATGTTAATTGCTGCGCGTTTCCCATCACGTATACCTGCAGTGATTCAAGGTGTGGCTGCTGGTGTCGTTGTGTATTGGATATTAGCGCTTAGTACATTTCCTAGCTTACTTAATCTTGATAGCAATCCTTTCATTATAGGTTCACTTTCTTCAGGTGGAGAAAGTGTGTGGAACAACATCACTACAACATGGATGAGTTTGGGTTCCGCAGATTTGCCGCATTGGGAATATGTTCTCATACCAGCGATCACATTAGCAGCATTGCTGTCGATTGATACCTTAAAAACTTGTTTAGTACTTGACGCGATGAGTGGATCACGCCATCAATCAAATCGTGAATTAATTGCGCAGGGTTTGGGAAATTTTGCTGCTGCTATGTTTGGTGGAACACCTGGGGCTGGCACCATGGGAGCGACACTTGTGAATAGAGCGAGTGGTGGTGAAACGCGCTTATCGGGTGTGGCACAAGGTGTATGGTCTTTACTTGCGTTTTTATTGTTAACTCCTTTGCTCAGCTGGATACCGATCTCAGCACTCGCAGGCTTGTTGATTGTCATTGGTTTTAAAATGATTGATTGGCATTCATTGCATTTAGCACGATCACGATCCACCATCTTAGATTTCACTGTCATCATGACTGTGATCATTGTTGCTAAGACTGTTAGTTTGATCGCAGCATCGGGAGTCGGAGTGGCACTAGCCATGCTAATGTTTATTCGTGAACAAATACACAGCTTCACAGTACGTAAAAAAACCTATGGCAATGCGATGTTTTCAAAGAGGGTAAGACCCATCGTTGAAGTGCAATCGCTGATGGAGTTAGGTAAACATACGGTTATTTATGAATTACAAGGCAGCTTATTTTTTGGTACGACGGATCAGTTGTATTCTGCAATTGAACCTGAATTAGATAGCATTCGTTATTTGATTTTAGATTTTCAACGTGTGCAGTCTATGGATATGACGGCAGGGCACATGATAGAACGATTACGATCTATTTTGACTGGGAAAAATGCCGTTTTGATTTTGTCACGCGTATCTAACAGTTTGCCAAGCGGCCGAGATTTACAAAACTATATTGATGAATTAGGCATTACGCATGGCACAAATGCGGCAAAGGTCTACACCGATTTAAGTGATGCTTTGGAGTGGGTGGAAGATCACACATTAAAAACATCCGGAGTGACAGATGATGCTAATTCCATCATGAATTTGCAAGAATTCGAGGTGTTTGAGGGCATGCAAGAAAAGACTCTACATGCCTTAGAGCGTTGTGCACAAAAACGTTTTTACGCAGCGTCTGAAATGATTTTTACAGCCGGCACACCTGGTGATGCGCTTATACTCATTAGTCGTGGATTGGTGCGAGTAGATTTGCCATTGTCAGAAGGACGTAAATCCCATTTAGCGACGTTTGGTCGCGGTCAGTTTGTCGGTGAAATGACATTCTTAGATCATATTCCGCATTCAGCTGATGTACAGGCAATCACTGATACCGAAGTTTTTGTAATACATCGTTCTGATTTTGATGAACTGGCTAAGCATGATTATGTGATGTCAAATCATGTTTTTGCTTCCTTAGCGAGTTCTATGGCAGCGAGATTACGTCACACTAATCATGAACTGCGTTTACTACAAGAAGCTTAATGCGATAATATTGTCAACGTTCACAATCGCTTTCTAAGCGCAATAAATCATGAGTGTTCCATTAAATCAGCAAACTGCTAGTCAACTAGCAGTGCAATTATCTCGACGTGAAATTCATGCGGAGCGGCTCGTGCAAGCATGTTTAGAGCGCATTGCAAGTCGTGAGCCAGATGTGCAAGCATGGTCTTATCTAGCAGGTGATGCTGCATTAGCTAGAGCACGTGAGCTTGATCGTGGAGCCGTCAAAGGTTTATTACATGGTTTACCGATTGCGGTAAAAGATTTGTTTGACACCTTTGATATGCCCACTACTTATGGCTCATCAATTTATGTCAAACATCAACCCGCTGCTGATGCTTCATCTGTCGCGTTGAGTAGACAATCAGGTGGCATTATGTTGGGCAAAACAGTGTCCACAGAGTTTGCGACTTTTCATCCAGGAGCTACACGTAATCCACACAACCTGATGCACACACCCGGCGGATCATCGAGTGGTTCTGCTGCTGCTGTTGCCGATTACATGGTGCCACTAGGTTTTGCTTCACAAACCGCTGCTTCGGTTATTCGTCCTGCTGCATTCTGTGGTGTGGTTGGTTATAAACCGAGTTTTGGTTTGATTAATCGCTCGGGTGTGAAAGCATTATCGGATTCGCTTGATACCTTAGGTTTTCTTGCACGTTCAGTTGAGGACGTTGCATTATTTGCCGCGGCTCTCACTGAAGATCGCGCTCTGATGCAATTAGAGATTAGTTCAACACCCCGCATTGCCATTTGCTATACGCATGAATGGGAATACGCCGATGCCGACACACAAAAAGCCATGCAGCATGCCGCTATGGCACTCGCTAAAAATGGTATCAATCCACGTGAATTAACTTTGCCTCCTATTTTTGCGCAACTACTGCAAGCGCAAAAAGAAATCATGGCATTTGATCTTGCTCGTTCATTAGCACATGAACGTCATTGTCATGCAGATGCGCTTAGTATGAAATTAAAAGATTTATTAGCGATTGGTGATCAAATTAGCTTGGATAAGCATAGCGCTAATCTGCAATTAGCAAATAATGCACGCGCTATGGTGTTTCATGCGTTTGGTGAGCATGAAGTTATATTGGTACCGAGCGCGATTGGTGAAGCACCCGCAACCCTAAAAGAAACCGGTGATCCAGTTTTTGGACGTGTATGGACTTTATTAGGTTGTCCTTGTGTGCATTTGCCTTTTCATAAGGGACGATCTGGGTTGCCAGTAGGTTTACAAGTAGTAGGCCGCCATGGTGAAGATAAAGTTGTTTTACGTATCGCTAAATGGCTAGCTGAGCGTTTGCAATAAACGCTGCTGCATAAGTTAAATCCTGCATACGATGTTCATGAATTTGTCAGATTTCAGGGTTATAGTTGCGCATGCAGTTGATCTTTGCCGGTCAGTCGGCTGCACACACATCGAGACAGACCGAGCATCTGGGAGAACTGAAGAATGAAAACACTGATTGCTGCATGTGCCCTGTTGGGCTTGTTAATTAATCCTGCACTGGCAGCCAATGAGCAGCAAAATAAAATGGCGATCTGCAACAAGGATGCGACCGGCAAAAAAGGCGACGAACGCAAAGCCTTCATGAAAGAATGCTTAAGCAGTAAGCCTGCAGCACCCGCAGCAGCTCCTGCACCTGCTGCTGCTGCTGCTGAAGCAGCACCTGCAGCTGGCAATTCTCAGCAAAACAAAATGGCAACCTGTAATAAAGAAGCAACTGGTAAAAAAGGTGACGAGCGTAAGAAATTTATGAGTGAATGCTTAAAAGCGAAATAAACATAGCCAATCATTTAATTTGCTGCTTTGCAGTGAAAAAAAACCTCCTGAACTTAGGAGGTTTTTTTATTTCTGGCATGGACGAATAGCGTGACATCACAGTAAAGTAGAGTCCGTACGAAGAACTGCAGATCATCGAAAAAAATTATAAATTTGATATCGCATCATCGTCGCTAACTAAAAATCACGCAACATAAAACACAATAATCAAGGAGACAAAACCGATGTCGAAACAATTGAAATTCCTGCTACCAGAAGAGAGTATTCCTCGTCGTTGGTACAACATTCAAGCAGATCTGCCTGTACCTTTGCCACCGCCTCTACATCCTGGTACCCATCAACCATTGGGTCCTGATGATTTAGCACCGCTGTTTCCTATGGAATTAATCATGCAAGAGGTATCTACCGAGCGTGAGATAGATATTCCTGAACCTGTGCGTGATATTTACCGCTTATGGCGTCCAGCGCCTTTGTTTCGTGCCCATGCATTAGAAAAAGCATTAGGTACGCCTGCAAAAATTTTCTATAAATATGAAGGCGTGAGCCCCGCAGGTAGTCACAAACCAAACACTGCGATTCCACAAGCGTTTTATAACAAACAAGCCGGTGTAAAACGTCTGACCACAGAAACCGGTGCAGGGCAGTGGGGCACTTCACTTTCCTTTGCTGGTTCTTTATTTGATATCGATGTCACTGTGTTTCAAGTGCGTGTCTCCTATGATCAAAAACCGTATCGTCGCGCATTGATGGAAACCTATGGTGCGAAATGCTTGCCATCTCCATCCAATGAAACCAACTATGGTCGTTCTGTCTTAGCAGGGCGTCCTGATCATCCAGGTAGTTTAGGGATTGCGATTTCTGAAGCGGTTGAAATCGCTGCGACCAATGACGACACAAAATACGCACTCGGTTCTGTGTTAAATCACGTCTTAATGCATCAAACGATTGTTGGTATCGAATCGATGGAACAAATGGCGATGGCAGATGCCTATCCAGATGTGATCGTAGGTTGTACTGGTGGTGGTTCTAATTTTGCAGGGATCGCTTTCCCCTTCATTGGTGCTGGTTTACGTGGCGGTCCTAAGCCACGTATCGTGGCAGTCGAACCTGCAGCCTGTCCTTCACTCACACGTGGTAAGTATGCTTATGACTTTGGTGACACCGGTCATATGGCACCACTGACTAAGATGCATACACTAGGTTCAACCTTCACACCGCCAGGCTTCCACGCAGGTGGTTTGCGTTATCACGGTATGGCACCTTTAGTGTCACATCTTAAAGAGCTGGGTTTGATTGAAGCGACTGCCTATCATCAGACAGAATGCTTTGCAGCTGGCGTACTGTTTGCAAGGCATGAAGGCATTGTGCCCGCTCCAGAAGCGAATCATGCAGTCAAAGGCGCGATTGAAGAAGCACTACGTTGCAAGCGTGAAGGTAAGAGCGAAGTGATCTTATTTAATCTTTGTGGTCATGGTCATTTTGATATGACAGCCTATAGCGCTTATCTCTCAGGTAATTTGAAAGATGAAAATTACAGCGAAGCTGAGTTAGCGATGGCCTTGGCTGGTCTGCCTAGCGTGTCAGAAGCGGCTTAAAGAAGCGGCATAAACCAATGATTGAATAGGCTTTTTCTAGCTATTATCAATTTACAAATTTATGCTTCTTAATTTGAATCGCCGGATTTCTCATGTAGAATCCGGCGATTTTTTGTTGAATCTTTATTACCCCTAGTGCTAATGGACTTGAATTACACCTAACCCCCTGTTCTGAAGATCAGAATTGTTCACCTTGCTAATTTCATTCACACTGTTAGTTAAATTTTTTACCTCATCGCTATTTCGCGCAAGCTCTTACTAAAAAGTTATAAAGGAATTCCTAAGGGATTAATTCATGAATCACATTGCTGACACTTATCAAGACATACGAGATGCCGTGCGTGATCTCTGCGCACAATTCCCTGCTGAATATTTTCGTCAAATTGATGATGAGCGTGGTTATCCTGAAAAATTCGTAACAGCATTGACTGAAGCAGGATGGATGGCTGCCTTGATTCCACAAGAATATGGCGGTTCAGGTTTAGGTCTATTAGAAGCTTCCGTCATTATGGAAGAGATCAATCGCTGTGGTGGTAACTCTGGTGCTTGTCACGGTCAGATGTACAACATGGGAACGCTGTTAAGACATGGTTCTCAAGTTCAAAAAGATTTTTACTTACCTAAAATCGCTAAAGGTGAATTGCGTTTGCAATCCATGGGTGTGACCGAACCAACTACCGGTACTGACACAACAAAAATTAAAACAGTGGCTGTGAAGAAGAGTGACCGTTATGTGGTGAATGGTCAAAAAGTATGGATCTCACGCATACAACATTCTGATTTAATGATTTTATTAGCACGCACCACACCACTAGCTGAAGTAACAAAAAAATCAGAAGGTATGTCCATCTTCATCGTGGACTTACGCGATGCAATTGGAAATGGTCTCACCGTGCGTCCTATACGCAATATGGTGAATCATGAAACCAATGAACTGTTTTTTGAAAATCTAGAAATACCTGCTGAGAATTTGATAGGTGAAGAAGGCAAAGGCTTTAAATACATACTCGATGGTTTGAATGCAGAACGTGCTTTGATTGCAGCAGAGTGTATCGGAGATGGTTATTGGTTCATCGATAAAGTCACGAAGTATGTAAATGAACGTATCGTGTTTGGTCGGCCTATAGGACAAAACCAAGGTGTGCAATTTCCAATTGCTAAAGCTTATGTCAATTTAGAAGCAGCTGATCTCATGCGTTATAAAGCCTGTCAATTATTTGATTCAGGCTTACCTTGCGGATCTGAAGCGAATATGGCAAAGATGTTAGCCGCTGATGCATCATGGGAAGCAGCCAATGCTTGTTTACAGTTCCATGGTGGCTTTGGTTTTGCATCAGAATATGATGTGGAACGTAAATTCCGTGAAACACGTTTATATCAAGTTGCGCCTATCTCGACTAATCTGATTCTTTCTTATGTGGCTGAGCATGTGCTAGGTATGCCACGTTCATTTTGATTAGGGCAATCTATGACAAATAACTTAACGCCTAGTGCACAGCTTGCCTATTTCGCAGCTAATTTACAGTTTGAAGATATTCCTGAAGCCGTTGTACGTAGAGCTGAAGAGTTGTTTTTAGATTGGTTTGGTTCTGCCTTAGCCGGTAAAGTTGGTCGTCCTGTTCAAACAATTGAATCATTAGCCTATGACATGGGTCCGCATGCTGGTCGTGCAGAGATTTTAATTTCACGGCGTAAGACCTCACCTTTGTTTGCAGCGATGGTGAATGCTGCTTCTTCGCATTACGCAGAACAAGATG
>JBEDCU010000215.1:0-12602 GCA_041176585.1 Pseudomonadota bacterium | reverse complement strand
TTAGCCTATGACATGGGTCCGCATGCTGGTCGTGCAGAGATTTTAATTTCACGGCGTAAGACCTCACCTTTGTTTGCAGCGATGGTGAATGCTGCTTCTTCGCATTACGCAGAACAAGATGATGTACATAATGGTTCAGTCTTTCATCCTGCTGCAGTGATTTTTCCTGCAGTGCTCGCAGTTGCGCAAGATAGAGGCGCATCAGGTAAAGATTTAATTACAGCAGCGGTGGCAGGTTATGAAGCAGGAATACGAATCGGTGAATTTCTCGGTCGTTCACATTACAAAGTCTTTCACACCACAGGTACAGCAGGCACTGTGGCTGCAGCTATTGCAGTTGGTCGTTTGATTCAACTTACACCTGAGAAAATGATTCACGCTATGGGTTCAGCCGGTACGCAAGCAGCAGGCTTGTGGGAATTTTTAAGCACCGCTGCTGACTCTAAACAATTACATACTGCCAAAGCAGCATCTGATGGTTTGCTCGCTGCATGGTTAGCAGAAAAAGGTTTTAGTGGTGCGAAACAAATTCTAGAAGGTCCTAAAGGCATGGCAGCGGGTATGTCGCATGATGCGAATGTAGCAGCGCTGACAGATCGCTTAGGCAGTCGTTGGGCAACCAGTGAAACCTCGTTTAAATTTCATGCAGCTTGTCGCCATACGCATCCTGCAGGTGACGCTTTACTCCAAGTCATGCAAGCACATCAACTCAAAGCAAGTGATATTGCGGCTGTGGTCACGCATGTACATCAAGGTGCGATTGATGTGTTGGGTCCAGTTGTGAATCCTGTCACTGTGCATCAAGCTAAATTTTCTATGGGCACAGTGTTAGCTTTACTCGCTGTACATGGTGTAGCTGGTGTGAAAGAATTTGAAGCACACTTCCGTGATGCTGAAATTTCTGATTTTCGAGTGCGTGTCAGTATGGCGCTCGACCAAGAAGTGGACACTGCTTATCCTGCACGTTGGATAGGTAAGGTAACTGTACAAACCTTGGATGGACGGTCATTGCAAGGCAGAGTAGATGAACCTAAGGGCGACCCAGGCAATACCTTAACGCGGGAAGAACTTGAGAAAAAAGCGTTGTCACTAGCAGATTTTGGTGGTGCAGCAACAAGTGCTGAAATGCAGACAGCATTTAAACGATTATGGTCGATTACAGAAGCACAGCAAGTTGGAATGTTGTTAATGCAGTCTTGAAGCGCACAGCTTTGATAAAGAGTTTTTTATACAATACGTTCTATAAATAACGCAATTCCTACACCCATCACAATAGCTGAAACTACACGTACAATCTTGGCTTCCCAAGTAGTTTTACGTAGCCAGAATAAGACTGGTAAGACTAATACGACTGCAGCGAGCTGACCAGCTTCTACACCCAGATTGAAATTCAGTAGCGACCAGATGAGATTGTCTTGTGGCAGTCCGATTTCGCGCAACACAGATGAAAATCCAAAGCCATGCATGAGACCAAAGACGAAACTAATTGTCCATCGTTTTGAAATTGCATAGCGCGGATAGAGGTTTTCAAATGCGACATAAGTAATCGATAAAGCAATCACAGCTTCTACTAAAACCGATGGCAAGGTGATGATATTCAGAGCTGCTGCAGCTAAGGTTATGCTATGTGCCAACGTGAAAGCGGTAATGATTTTTAAAAGCTGGATCAGATTGCCACCACAGAGTATGAGTACAAGCAGAAACAGCAAATGATCATAACCGGTGACGATGTGTTCAACACCCAAGAAGAAAAAACTACCCACACTCATGCTTGCGTTGTCAGTCGAAGTTGTGCTGGTTGCAGGTTTGATAGCAATCACAGCCACACGAGTTTGATCCGCAAAGGAAAATGATTGACTGCCACCTTGCCAAGTAATAAGTGCAATCACATGATGGCTTGAGCCTAAGCTATCTACACAATCGTCACGCACACTTAATTCAAGTGGTGCATGATCACAATGAAAATCTTGCGTTAAGCCTGTATTGCGTGCAGCAAGACATGGCTTACCATCCGCAGTAACCGTAATTTTTTTATTGATGGTGTCTGCTAACTTAGCCGCATCAATTTTTAAAGTTGGAGTTGGTGTGAGGGTATAGCGAACAATTTGCCCTTGCACTTGTATGCTGGCAAAGCCTGTTGCATCACCTGAATGCGCTAACGCACTAGTCTGATGGAGTATCAGTAGAGTGAAGAAAAAAATCAAACGAACAGCAGCCTGCATGATGGGTTTAACTATTTCTTAGCACTGACGGTATCGATCAGAGTTTGCAAATTAGAGATTTGATACTCAGCGACAGTCACTACATGGTCTGCACCCACACGCATTACATAACGACCGTATTTATCTGGTGTGGTGGTGCCTATGGCATATCGTGCTGCAGGTTCAACTACGTTAGGTAAATAAATCGCTACAAAGTAATCTGGTCTAGCGACACCAAATTCTTCACTACCCGCCAGAGGTAAAGTACGTTCCCATCGCGCTCTGCCTAAAGTTGTGAAAGCTTTATCGATAACGGCAGCAAGTGCAGGATCAGTTTTATGGTCGTGTCCTGCTTGTGCTTGATCATGCGCGCCATGATAAAACCACACACCTTGCTTATCGCGTTCGAATCTATGCATGGCTCCATTAGCCATGATTTCTATTCCTGAGACATCTTCAATCAGCGCTGGTAGTAAACGTTTTTCATCTTTGACGATAGGTGCATTGATGCTTGCGCTACGTTTACGTTCACCTACGTAAATAGCCGCAGCTAAACCTGCCACCACAATCCAGATCAGTAAAAGCTTATTGCGTGATCTGCTCATCGACGTCTCCACCAGACTGCAGCACCAATTGCCGCCATGAGTAAGGGGATTAAGATGATAGACATGATGAAAGTGGCTTTCATCTGTGTGTTTGTCATGTTCACATAAGGCAGATCAAACGTGCGTGGTTCTAAGCCAATTAGATTCTCGCGTGCAGCTAAATAATTCACGGTATTTAAGAACAGGGCGCCGTTACCAAGTATGTGATAAAACGAATTGGTAGCGAAGTCAGCATCTGCAATGATAGCGATGCGTGCTGATTTGCGTGTCTTTGCATCCGGTTCTTTTTCTTCGATTTTTTCTCCACGAATTCTCTTCACCATTTCTTCTGCAGAAGCGACAGCTTTGGAGTTGAGATTGGAGACCGCCATCATGGTCAGAGGCCCACGTTGACTTTTTCCATCTACAAAGGCAGCAGTAGTTTTTTCTAAGCTGCTGTAACTCTTTTTAGAAGAATTAATAATAGGACGTACAGATACACCAGGTATCGATTCTTTCGTAGGTGAGAGTACGCCAACACCAGGAAAAAAGCTGAGTGGCAGTCTGGATGTGATTTCATGGCGATTGTAATCAGTCACTGCAGGTGTGGATGGGTCAGCCCAGAAATGGCTAGCATCATCAATCACCATGGCTTCTTCTTGCACGATACCGAATTTACGCAAGACGGGTGCTAATCCGGTTGGGATGAAGGGATCAACCATGAACAAAGCATTACCACCGTCATCCAGAAATGCATCTATCTTTTTGATTTCATTCGGTAGCAATGAGGCTTGTGGACCCGCTACGATTAAAACATCACAGCGTGATAAATCAGCTTGTTTTTGTAATAGCGAGATTTTCTCAACGGTGTAATTCATTGCTTCTAAACCACTACGTGCTTTCGCCATGCCATGTTGTTCATGCGTGACAACTTTGGTTTCTATGCCATGCGCATGACCCGCAGTGCCTTCCATGTGATCATGGGATTCCAAACTAAATGGATCAGGTTCACCATGACCTTCAACAAAACAAGCGATTTGTTGCTTAGATTGTGTGATACGTAAAATGCCGTTCGCAATATCGGTTTCAGTCGGACCATTGACGGTGAGTTTACGACCTTCACTTTCGAACAGTGCAGTACCTGCAAATTGCACACCACGCAATTTCGCTTGTGCTGGATTAAGTATGGGATCGAAAAATTCAATTTGAATTTTATCGTTCTGCAAAGCGAACTGTTCATACAGTTCTACTGTTTCTCGCATTCCTCTGTCATGGAAAAAAGTAATGTTTACAGGCTTATCCAATGACTTAAGCATAGTGATGGTTTGCGGTGACAACGAATATTGTTGATCCGCAGTCATGTCTATCCGAGTAGGGAATAAAGCAGCTAACCAGATCACCGCGATGATGACGGCAATAATGCCTAGTGTTGTTAACAACTGCTCACCACGTCTTTGCCTAAACAGCGCAGTAATTTCTGTGCGCAGCATGGCAACTGACCAACCAGTAAGCATTAATCCTGCAATTAACAGAATGTTAGATACCACATTGGAATTGACAGAAAGCGAATTCGCTAAGGCAGACGCGATCAGTAAGCCTATGCCTGCAATGAGTATGAGTCCGGAACGAAATGAAGTATCCATGTTATCGACGCCACTGCAGATAGCTGCTGTTAATGGTGAGAGCAATTGCACTCACACCAAGGAAAAATATGATGGCTTCGCTACGCAATAAACCTTGAATAAAATCTGAGTAGTGCAAAGCAAATGACATATGTGAAAACAAATCACGCAGCAAAATAGAGGATTGCAAGCTTTGCAAATGACCGACAAACCAAAACATCAACAAAACAGGAATAGTAATGAGTGCTGCAACGATTTGATTTTCAGTCAATGCAGAGAATAGCTGACCAATCGCGATACAGCTCATACCAAGTAACAGGAATCCTATGTAGCCAGCTAAAATATTTGGCGTTTGTGGATTGCCGTATAAATAAAGTGGAATCAGATTGATACAGCTAGTCGCTGTCATCATGAATAGCATAGAGACAGCACCGAAATATTTACCCAATACGATTTGCCAGTTTTGTAGTGGCAGGGTGACGAGTAATTCCATGGTGCGACCAGTGTATTCACCTGAAAATAAACGCATAGTCAGAACAGGCACTAAAACAATCGTCAATATGCCCATGTTCTGAAAAGTTTGATCCATGGTGCCTACACCACTTAAAAATATGTTGTAAGTGAAGAAGAAGCCTGTGCCTAATAAGAATACAGCGATGACAAAGTAAGCAATCGGTGAACGGAAGTAGGTCAGTATTTCTTTGAAATAGACTGCGCGTAAACCAGTTAATGCATTCATGAAGCGACTCCTACTGGTTCAGTGATGCTGGTGTCGGTACCTGTATGACCGATATAGCGTAAGAAAATATTTTCTAGTGTGGGTTGGCGACGTTCTAATTTATGTAATTCACCACTTTGAATAATGGCGCGAGCTATACGTGCTTCTATATGTTCATCAGCATTCACCTGACACTCTATGCCCAACATGCCTGGGCGTGCAGCTAAAGGCTTGATGCTTATGCTAGTGATGCCGTCAACACCATTTAATGCGTGATGGATTTTATTTTCTTCACCACTGGCTTCTGCCACTACACTACTTGTTTCTTCAGCAGCGCGTTGTAGGCTTTGTGGTGAACCCACTGCCAATATGCGACCATGATTAATAATGGCTATGCGCTGACAGATGAGTGTGACTTCAGGCAGGATGTGGGTAGATAACAGCACAGCATGTTCTTTGCCTACATTGCGTATTACCTCACGTGTTTCTTGTATTTGTCCTGGATCTAAACCGGCAGTAGGTTCATCTAGCAATAAGACATCAGGATCACCCAACAAAGCTTGTGCCAAACCTACGCGTTGGCGAAAGCCTTTAGAGAGTTTATATATTTCTTTGGTAGTGACGGTTTCTAGTCTGCAGGCTTGCATGACACGATCGAGTTCACTGGCTATACGAGCAGAGTTAATGCCTTTCGCTCGTGCTACAAAACGCAAATACGAACTGACATCAAGCACATCATAGAGGGGTGGTTGCTCAGGTAAGTAACCTATCTTTTTTGCTGCTTCATTATTTTCTGTCGCCATGTCGTAACCAGCTACACGCACACTGCCAGTACTGGCTGTGGTGAAGCCAGCAATCATACGCATGGTGGTGGTTTTGCCCGCGCCATTTGGGCCTAGGAAGCCAACGATCTCGCCTTTTTTTACATCAAACGAAATGTCATGAATAATGGTTTTTGAACCATAGCGCTTAGTGACGTGTTCTAGTTGAATCATTACAGCCCACTTTAACTTCAGAATGCACGCAAGATAACACATGCAGGATTAAAAAAGCCCCCGATGAAGGGGGCTTTTCAGGGCGGTTATTCTCGCCTTATTTATGCCAACGGTCACCCATTTTAGCGAACTGCGGTGCATCGTGAGACATCAGAATTTGTGCGCCTTCGATATCACGCATCATTTTCAGTTTGTTCACTGAGTCCATGTAAGCAGTAACGCTGAAGTTCAAACCAGCGACGTAGCCATCTAAGTTCTCTTGCATCCAAACTGCATCTTGAGAAATGATGACGGTACCTGTCTTAGGCAGCTTAATCTTCATTGATTGATGGCCAATGGTATGACCTGGAGTTGGGATGATACGCACTGAACCATCGCCGAACAGATCATATTCGCCATCTAACTCGAGGTAGTTGAAGTCACGAGCAGCTTGGATATCAGCTTGAACGAACGCGCCACCCATACGGCCTTGAAACTTCTCTGGCCACCAGCCTTGATACATTTCTTTCTTTTGAACGACGTGAATCGCTTTAGGGAACATAGCCATGTTACCTGCGTGATCCAAGTGAGTATGGGAAGTGACGAGTACTTTCACGTCCTCAGGCTTCAAGCCAACTTTTTTCAACTGCATGTCGATTACGTCAGAACGCTTTTGGCTAGGTGCAAACAAATCGCAAAGACCAGGAGCCCAATATTTTTTGCAGTTCTCAACGCCATCAGAGATCGCAACGTTGTTACCTGTATCGAATACAACTACACCCTTAGGATGCTTCAGAATCCACATTGAAACAGGGATAGTGATTTGTTTCGCTTCAGGGAAGGTAGGAATCAATGCTTGGATATTGAACGGACCGAACATACCGCTCGATGCCCAATACAGTTCTTGAGATTGTGCTACAGGTGCTGCGCTGATGGAAAGAGCTACCATCAGTGAGGCTAGTAGGCCGGACTTTTTCATGCGTTTCCTCCGTGGGTGATCAGTATGTTATTAATTTGTTACTGCTGTCTCTTCTATCCCTACCCGATCTGATTAACCCAGTTCGGAAAAGTACGGGGTGATCTTGCATCACTCTATTTTTCCTGTCAACAATATATTAAAGTCCACGCATTGATTAAGATCGCGTTGCGGCAAAATGAAGGTTGTCCCTTGTTGCAGTGCGATTTAAGAGTGAAAAAGTGAAAATACTTCATGCATCTATTAGCGTGTTCTAGATAAAATTTGTTAACTTTATGATCCCTAAATATGCATTCGTATTTTGCAAACAGCGCCTTTAAAAAACTATACTTGCTTGAATAGCCTCGCATCTGCGAAAGTAAGCACCTTGGGACTGTCGAACGATGAATAAAATAAATAGAACATCGTCCTCAAATCATTCACGCAATCATAGCGTTAGCGCAAAACTATTTTGTTTTTGATAATTGATCTGTGAATTCCCAATGAAATACTATCAATGCGCTTTATCATGTTGAATCATTAAATGTTAAAGCGTTATTTTTTATGAAACTTCCTCGCAAAGTTTGATGCTACTTGGCTTAGCCTAGACAATCTGATTTATCTATTGAAGAGCAATAAACTAATTCAATCATTAATTTTTTATTAACACGCCGGAGAATACAAATGAAGATGTCCTTACTTTCTCGCTCAGTTATCGCAGCTACTGCGCTGGCTATTTCAGCACTAGGTATGACTGGCGCACTTGCGCAAAGTAAGCCAGCTGAGTTGAAGGTGGGTATCACCACTTTTTTATCCGGCCCTGCATCAGTATTTGGTGTGCCAGCTAAAGCAGCTGCTGAACTGTATATCGAGCAGTTGAATGCTGCAGGCGGCATCAATGGCGTAAAGATTGTTCCTACTTATATTGATGAAGGTGTGGGTGCAGATAAACTTTTATCTGAATATCGTCGTGTAGTGCAAGAGACCGATACTAAAGTGATGTTGGCATCTATCTCTAGCGGTAACTGCAATATCATCGCGCCAGTTGCAGAAGACCTGAAAGTCTTAAACATCATGTGGGACTGCGGTACAGAAAAAGTATTAGAAGATAAACGCTATAAGTATGTCGTTCGTACCCAAGCGAATGCGACTACTGAAATGGTTGCTACGGTTTTATATCTGTTGAAAACGAAACCAGATTTAAAATCCATCGCAGTGATGAATCAAGACTATGCATGGGGTCGCGATTCATGGGAATTGTTCCGCAACACACTGTTAGCATTAAAACCTGATGTCACTATTAGTGCAGAGTTATTCCCTAAATTTGGCGCAACGGATTACTCAACAGAGATCAGCCGTTTACAAGCATTGCGTCCTGATGTGATTCTCTCCACCTCATGGGGCGGTGATTTAGATACGTTTGTGCGTCAAGCAGCACAACGTGGTTTGATGAAAACATCTTTGTTTGTTTTGCCTTTAGCTGAAAGCTCACTTGAGCGTTTAGGCACCACCTTACCTGACGGTGTGATTGTAGGATCACGCGGTGATCATTACTTTTTACATCCTGAACATAAGACGGATGCAAAGTTAAATAATTTTGTTAAAAAATTCAAAGAGAAAACAGGTTCTTATCCTATCTACTCGGTGTATCACATGGTGCAAGGTTTAGATGGTTTGGTAGCAGGTTATAACAAAGCGATTAAAGCAAATAAAGGTCAATGGCCAACACCAGAGCAAGTTGCTGAAGCCATGCGCGGTATGGAATTCCGTGGCTTGACTAACACTGTCAAGATTCGTGAAGATGGACAAGGCCTGGAAGATCAACTGTTAGGCATCACCAAAAAAACGGCTGCTTATAACTTTCCTACTTTAGAAAAAATTATTGTGTATCCAGCGGATTTAATTACCACTCCAGTTGGTCAGAAATCACCTGAATGGGTGAAGACGATTAAACCTGAGTTACTGAATAATCCGCGTATTAAGCAATTTAACTAAGTCACTTTTAACGTCGTCATTCAGTATTTAACCAAGGTCGTCGCATGCCGCAGGATCTTTATATTTTGGCCATCTTAGATGGTCTGTCTTATGCTGCATTGTTATTTTTAGTCGCATTGGGCATGACACTGGTGTTTGGTGTCATGAACATTGTGAATATGGCGCATGGTAGTTTTTATGCCTTAGGTGGCTATATGGCTGCAACCTTAGGACTTTGGGCTACGTCACAGGGTTTATCACCCGCTTGGTCATTGCTGATTTTGCCTCTAGCTGCTGTCATCATTGGGGTTGTGTTTGGTGGGTTGATGGAAACCTCACTCATGCAACGTATCTACTCTAAAGATCCTATATTGCAATTGCTGGTTACGTTTTCAGCCTTCATGATTTTTGAAGACTTTCAACGATTGGTGTGGGGTACACAGCCTTACTTTGTTTCTGACATCGTGAATTATTTAGGCACCACTGAAGTGTTA
This sequence comes from Pseudomonadota bacterium, assembly GCA_041176585.1. Lineage (GTDB taxonomy): Bacteria > Pseudomonadota > Gammaproteobacteria > Burkholderiales > Burkholderiaceae_D > Pernthalerella. The sequence goes on along the minus strand of JBEDCU010000215.1, from coordinate 3,080 downwards.
GGGATAACGTATACACGTTATCAATTAATGCTGTTACCGGGTGTTGCGCTAGCGGTGTTTATAGCGCTACGTTCATTTTTAAAATTCAGCAGCGTAGGACGTCAAATTATTGCTGTGTCACACAATCGTGAAGTTTCCACCGCATTAGGCATCAATGTGAAGCGTATTTCTTTGTTCACCTTCATGGTGGGTTCTATGTTGGGCGCACTTGCTGGTGCGCTTGCTTCTCCAACAGTATCATGGGTGCCAGGCATAGGTGGTGAGATGATTGTCTTGTCATTTGCAGTAGTAGCGACTGCAGGCTTAGGACAAATTGAGGGTGCATTAGTCGCAGCCATACTCATAGGTTTAGCAAGATCATTTGCGGTTTATCTCATGCCTGAAGTGGAAGTCTTAGTGCCTTATCTCATCATGGTATTAGTGCTGTTGTTCCGTCCGCAGGGATTGTTCTCGGTTGCACAGGCGCGGAGGGTGTGATGAGTAAACCTAAGATCGTAGTCATCATCCTGACATTGCTTGCCTTGTTATTACCACTTGCTTTACCTTGGTTGAAAACACCGTTGATATTAGGTACGGCTTTTGGTATTGCAGCATTAGGTATTTCTATTCTCATTATCTCTGGTCAGATTTCATTTGGTCATGCTTTGTTTGTTTGCGTGGGTGGTTACGCTGTTGCCTTCACGGTGCGCAAATGGACGCATATGGATAGCGCGTTGCTGTTAGTGGTTGGTACTGCAGTAGGTGCCGTCATCGGAGCTATCGTAGGTTCATTTGTTGTACGTTATCGCGGTATCTTTTTCGGTATGTTGAATCTTGCCCTCTCTATGGTGCTGTTTGCTGTGTTAGGTAAATTTTTTAATGTCACGGGTGGTACTGATGGATTGCGACTAGAGCGCTCACCATTTTTTGGTTTCAATATGGAGCGCGATGCATTTGAAACTGTGCTGTTGATAACCTGTGTCGTATTGGCCTTGTTATTAGGTTGGTTAGTACAACGTTATTTACGTTCTGTTGCAGGTCAGGCTTTGTCTGCTATCAAAACCAATGAAACTCGACTTGAGTATGTAGGTATCTCTGCTTATCAAGCTCTTTTAATTGGTTACATTATTTCTGCTGCACTCGGTGGTTTATCGGGAGCCTTGTTTGCGATTGCACAGGGTTTAGTCACACCTGAAATGGGTTATTGGGTACGTTCAGGTGAAATTGTGTTTGTCGCGATTTTAGGAGGTGTTGGTCACCCTGTAGGTGCCTTCATCGGTGCAGGTATTTTTGAATTCGTTAAATTATTTGCTGCTGCTTATTTAACCGGCGCTTGGCAAATGGTGTTGGGATTTGTTTTAATCGCGATGGTGTTTCTTGCACCACGAGGCATATCGGCATTACTCGAAGATAAAAAACACAAGGAGGGCGCATGAGCACTCCGTTGTTACAAACTAAAGACTTACAACTTGCCTTCGGTGCCGTGGTGGTTGCGGATCATATTGATTTCACTTTAACTGAAGGTGAACGACTGGCTGTGATCGGGCAAAACGGTGCAGGTAAAACTACCTTCATCAATATTTGTACAGGTTTAATTCATCCCCAAGCAGGACAAGTATTTTTCGAAGGCCATGATGTAACGGCGCTTTCACCACGTGCGATTGCTTTACGTGGCATGGTGCGATCTTTTCAATTACCGCAATTGTTTACTGAGCATACTGTGCGTGATTGTGTGCGTATCGCTGCAGCAGGTAAGCGTGGTGGATTAGGTTTGTGGACTCCTCTGGATAAAGCGGTACCAGCTGCAGAGGTGGATCATGTTCTTGAGATGGTGGGCTTAGCATCACGCGGTGATGAAATGTCCGGTGCTTTGCCAGAAGGTCAGCGTAAATTATTAGACATTGCGATGGCACTCGTCTTAAAACCTCGCTTACTAATTTTAGATGAACCAACCTCTGGTGTATCAACCGACGAAAAACATGGTTTGATGAAAACCATTATGGCAGCTTTAGATGCAGAAAAAGTAACTGCGATATTTGTCGAGCATGATGTGGACATTGTGTCGCAATATGCGACACGCGTCGCTGCTTGGATAGCAGGTCGTATTGCAGCAGATGGCACACCACAGCAAGTGCTATTGGATCCAGAAGTGCGTAAGAATGTGATCGGGGAATGAGATGCTGAAGATTAATCAAGTCAGCGCACAGATTGCAGGCATTACTGTATTGCGCAATATTCATACTGAATTTTCAGCAGGACAGTTGTTAGCAGTTGTAGGACGCAATGGCGCTGGTAAGACTACACTGCTGCGCGCCATCATGGGTTTGTTACCTCTCTCTGCTGGCACCATTACATTTGAATCAACCGATTTATCTACCGTCGCTGCGCATAGTCGTGCTGGTTTAGGCTTAGGTTATGCACCTGAAGATCGTGTGATGTTTCCAACTTTTACAGTAGAAGAAAATTTACGCTTGCCTTGTGAAGTACTAGGTTTAGCTAAACAAGAAGTTGATAGGCGCTTAGCGCGCGTGTTGGAAGTAGTGCCGCAATTACAAGAAATGCTGCCTCGTTCAGGTTCTGCTTTATCTGGTGGTCAAGGCAAGATGTCGGCCTTAGGTCGTGCTCTAATGGTAGGAACAAAATTAATACTACTAGATGAACCCTTTCAAGGTTTAGCGCCCGTGCTTGCGAATCAATATGCAGAGTCCTTACGTCGCTTACATAAAATCGCCCCAGAATTATGCATAGTCGTGACGGAATCAAATCGTAGTTTGTTACGTGATTTGCCCGATGCCACGCTAACACTAGAACGCGGCGAACTCATCACTGCTGAATAATCAAATTATTTTTTAAGGAATGTCGTATGCCTACCTTACTCATTGATGGTAAATGGGTCTCCTCGATTGCAGGTGCAACCATTGATGTTATTAACCCTTGTGATGCGAAAGTGTTTAGTAAAATAGATCGCGGCACAGCTACGGATATTGATTTAGCAGTGCAAGCAGCACGACGTGCATTGCATGGCGCATGGGGTCGTATGACGGCAACTGAGCGCGGCCGCATTATGATGAAATTTGCTGACTTAATCGTTAAGTATGCGG
>JBEDCU010000214.1:0-8589 GCA_041176585.1 Pseudomonadota bacterium | reverse complement strand
ATGAATATTTTTTCGTTCCTGTCTTAGCAGATCAATCTACAGTTAAAGTCATTACAGGCACGGCGCGCGATGTCACAGAAAGAAAAATTCTTGAAGAAAAAAGTCATAAACGTGCAAATTATGATTCACTCACGGGACTCCCTAATCGTAATTTATTCACAGACAGACTGAATCTAGAAATCAAACGAGTAGAGCGTACTGGTTTACCTCTTGCGCTATTGTTCATTGATCTCGATAAATTTAAAGAAACCAACGATTCATTTGGTCACAGCGTTGGTGATCAGTTGCTTACGGAAGTAGCGCATCGTATTAATGACTGCGTACGAGGCACGGATACTGTTGCTCGACTTGGAGGGGATGAATTTACTGTCATTCTTACTGAAGTCAATCGTATTCCCCATGTAGAAGTGTTAGCGCAAGAAATAGTGCAGAGTTTAGCTAAGCCATTTCACATCAAGGATGAAGAAATTATGATCTCTGGGAGTGTGGGCATTACAATTTGTCCCCATGATGGCGAAGCAGCCAGTACCTTATTGAAAAACGCAGATCAAGCCATGTATGTAGCCAAACATTCTGGTGGCAATCATTTTAGTTTTTTTAAGCCCAGCATGCGCGATACGCTTAGAGTCGGCGCATAAGTTTAGGGTGCTACCTAAGTACACGCTCGGTTAACTGCATAGATCCATCTGCATGACCTTTTATTAGGCTAGAAACCCGTGTGCCATAGTCATTTGAATGAATATGGATAGAGGAAAGTAGACGTTCCCACTCCAAACTAACTCCCGTTTGTGGCAGTAAATGTTCGGGTGCCTGCGTAGTATCGGCAAGCAGATCAAAGTAAGCTTGATCTGGTGCACTCTGCGTTAACAATTGTTGAAATTGTGTTTTAGCTTGTATTACTTTCGGCCATGGTGTGTCGAGTGAAGCATTCGAAAGTCCATAGATACCAGGTTGTAGACGCTGTGCGACATGTTGCTGTACATTTGAAAACCAATACATGTCATTAGCATCACCAATGATGAGATTAAATCCTGCGTAATGTGTTGCCTCTGCTTCTAATGCATGAAGATAAGATGAGGCACTCATGCCATCTAGTAAAAAATCCGCTACTATTTTCCCGCGCGAAGGTGCGCCACTTTTTTTTCCTTCGCCATTGCGTATATTGGTAATCGCAGCAAAGCGGCCTTGCTTATTAATACCCATCCACGTACCACCGGCTTCTAGATCTTTACCTGCATACACATGTGGTGCTTCTTCCCACCATGAGGCGGCAAGAGCAGGGCGAGCATAAAATTCATCACGATTTGCAGCTAGTAGTAAGGGGATGTCAGCGCTCTGCTTCCAAGCAAATACAATTAAGCACATGCCTACAGATCCTCAAACACTTCAATATGACGCTCGCCTTCTATGTAAGCACTGATATTAGCTTTGCTCACTGCATCATGTAATGATTCTATGAATCCTACTGGTACGTTTTGGTAGGTTTCCATCCAAGTGGCATAGTCTTTTTGATCAGCCTGATCGCTACGTCGTTTTAAACTAGTTTGAATACCGTAGTGTGTTTTCAACTGATTTTGCATGTTGAAAATTGCGCTCTTTAATAGCTCGGTATGTTCAGGATGAACACGGTAGTAAACAAAGATATCCATCTTTATTCTAATTCCGGCAGTGTGTAGGGTAGCAGATCAAGTTGAAGTAATGCGCCAGTTGCAGCATGTAGTCTTAGTTTTTGTTGGCGTGTTTCTAGTTTTATTTCGATTAAACAGTCTATGCGACCATCAGGAGAAAATTCAGCATTCACCACCATGCCACAGGGCTGAGTAGCATCTTCTTCAGAAAAAATTTCATCACCACTTTTTACTTGGAGATGATCTTGATTTTCACAATGCGCAAGTAACATGCGGCGCTTGAGTTTGCCTAGGTACTGACTGCGTGCGACGATTTCTTGTCCTGGGTAGCAGCCTTTACGAAAATTCACACCACCTATGAGTTCAAAATTAATCATCTGCGGTACGAATTTTTCTTGAGTCGCCAACATTATTTGCGGTGTTCCAGACTGAATCTCAGTCCATCTCCACCATGCTGTGGGTGCGGCTTGCATCATCGATTTTAATTTTTGCCAAACCGTAGGTGCTGATTCTAGATCTGTAATCCAAAGATGGCGTTGCGTTGCCTGTGTATTTGGTAAACGAATCAGGGTATGTACAGAGTTGTTGACCATGCCGTAGACCTGTTCTGGCAAGCTAGCAAAAGATTCGCCCAACAAGGTTGTATCCGCTTGCGCTAGGCCGAATAACACTTTTGATTGGCTCACATCGCTTAACTTAACTTTGGAGCGTAAGACAAACATCTGCAATCGCTTTTGGATCGCGGGCAAAATCTCTTTGGGGCAGGCTAGATAGAGTCGCTCTGCATCTCTCCAGACTAGCAAACTGGCCAACAGCCTGCCTTTGGGTGAGCAATATCCCGCTAGACAAGCGTGCGACTGATCAAGACCATGAATATCGCTAGTGAGTTGATTATGAAGAAAATCTTCGGCTTCTTCACCTTCCAATGCGATCACGCCTAGATGGCACAATGCGGTAAATCTAGCTTGAGTCGATGCGGAGGACGGCGCGTCATGCTCGAATTTCACAATTTCCGGCTCGGCGCTATCGCTGAGGATAGCGCTCTCGGAAATGAGAAAATCTAGCCAAGTTGAGGGTGTTTCAGACATAAAATCGGTCAAAATAGCGGTTGGCGTCTATCATTGTAGAGTTTTTAGAGTGTATCTCGTCAATTTTCAGTGTGCAGTCGCGCTGCGCTTGGGTTGATCATAGACTGAATTATAGTGTCGCATCCAGAACTACGTTAGCAACATCGGCAAGCCCTGAATTTAAAAAAGGATAAACAGATGGGACTCATTCAAAAACTATTCGCATTACTGCTATTGGTCGTGGGTATTGTGGCCGGTGCTTTTTTTTATTGGGCGAATGAGCCCTTGATTGAGGCTGGTGCTAAGCCGATTGAATTTACGATACAAGCCGGTAGTGGAGTGCGCACTGCAATGCGACAAGTCAATCAAGCAGGCGTGCCGGCTGAACCTTTGTTATTAGAAGTCTTAGCGCGCGGTTCGGGACGGGCAAATCGCATTAAGGCGGGTTCTTACAGGCTTGCAGCAGGTAGCTCCCCATTAGCTTTACTTCAGATGCTAGTACGAGGCGATACAATCCAAGAATCCATCACCATTATTGAAGGTTGGACGTTTGCGCAAATGCGTGCTTTGCTATCTAAGCATGAAGGCTTGAAAAAAGATGCTCAATCACTGGAAGATACGCAGTTATTAGCACGTTTGGGAGCTGATTATCCTTATGCTGAAGGTCTTTTTTATCCCGACACATATAAATTTTCACGCGGCAGTAGTGATTTACAAATTTTTGAACAAGCTCACGGGCGCATGAAAAAAATGTTGGATGAAGAGTGGGCTAAGCGAGTGGAAGATTTACCGTACAAGACACCTTATGAAGCGTTGATTATGGCTTCGATTATTGAAAAAGAAACCGGTACGCCTAGTGAGCGTGATCGGATTGCTGCTGTGTTTGTGAATCGTTTAAAGCGCGGCATGTTGTTACAAACCGATCCCACAGTGATTTACGGCATGGGTGCAAATTTTGATGGCAACATACGTAAACAAGATTTACTCACTGATACGCCGTATAACACTTATAAGCGAGCGGGATTGCCACCTTCACCGATTGCTTTACCTGGAAGAGCAGCTTTGCAAGCGGCATTAAATCCAGCAAAAACCAATGAACTTTATTTTGTGGCGCGAGGCGATGGAACGAGTCAGTTTTCAGAAAATCTGTCAGATCATAATAAAGCGGTGAATCAGTACCAGCGTTGAACAATGATGACATTAACAAGGTGTGAGTATGGCGCGCGGTAAATTCATAAGCTTTGAGGGTATTGATGGTGCGGGAAAGTCTACGCATGTAGCAAGTGTTGCTGAACAATTGCGTATTACTGGTCATACAGTGGTGTCGACACGTGAACCAGGTGGTACTTCTTTAGGTGAAAAACTGCGTGCACTATTGCTAGCAGAACCTATGCATTTAGAAACAGAAGCCTTGTTGATGTTTGCAGCACGTCGTGAACATATAGCGCAAGTTATTGAGCCTGCTCTTGCACGTGGCGACTGGGTAATTTCTGATCGCTTTACGGATGCAAGCTTTGCTTATCAAGGTGGTGGTCGGCGTCTGTCGTTAGAAAAGTTATCTGTGCTTGAACATTGGGTACATCCTGATTTACAACCTGATCTCACTTTATTGTTTGATGTACCGATTGATGTGGCTCGTCAGCGTTTAGATGCTGAAAGAGTGTTAGATAAGTTTGAACAAGAAAAGAGTGATTTTTTTGCTGCGACGAGAGATGTGTATTTACAAAGAGCAGCTCAATTCCCAAATCGCATACGTGTGATTGACTCTACTCAGCCTTTAGAAACTGTGCGTCAAGAAGTTGAAAATATTATTCAACAGCTTATTCAACAACGCTGATCACAACGAAGCTTCATTCGTTTATTTTATGTGGCAATTATGATTTATCCATGGCAGCAAGATGATTGGCAAAGCTTACAGCAATTTCGTATACGGCTGCCGCATGCTATTTTATTGCACGGTCAGGAAGGATCGGGCAAAGTTCATTTCGCTGAAAATTTTGCTAGATCGCTCTTATGTGAACGTCCCACCATGGAGGCGTTTGCTTGTGGTGAATGCGAAGCTTGTGGATGGTTTAATCAATATAGCCATCCAGATTATCGTCGAGTGCGACCTGAAATTCTTGATGCTGAAGATGCTGAATCCTCAGCTGAATCTGATGAAGAGTCAGGCACGAAAAAAACTGCCACCACTCGCAATCCTTCTAAAGAGATACGCATAGAGCAAATACGTGGATTAGCGACGTTTATGAATGTATCCACGCATAGAGCAGGTTTACGTGTGATCTTGCTCTATCCCGCGGAGGCGTTAAATGGTGCTTCAGCTAATGCTTTACTAAAAACATTAGAGGAACCACCTCCGAATAGTTTATTTTTATTAGTGAGTCATCGCTATGATCGCTTGCTGCCTACTATACGTTCACGCTGTCAGAGTTTTGCTTTGGGTCTGCCTGATTCAAAAGCAGCAACGCACTGGTTAGAACAACAAGGATTGTCTGACGCAGATAAATGGTTAGCTGAGCAGGGTGGTGCACCTCTCACCGCTTTGTTGGCTGCGCAATCCGATGATGAACAAGGTCATGAAGAATTACTCACGCAATTCACACGTCCGGATAGGGCTAAGGCTTTAGTCGTAGCGGAGCGACTACAAAAAGTACCTTTAACAAGCTTAGTGTCATGCCAACAGCGTTGGTTATACGATCTTTTTCTGATTAAGCTAACTGGCAAGGTACGCTACTACCCACGTCATGCAACAAGCTTACTGTCGTTAGCAAAACAGATTCCACTGTACCGCTTGCAGCAAGCCTTACGTGATGCAGGGGAAAGACGAGCAATATCCGATCATTCTTTATCGGCTCGTCTTTTTATTGAGAACATGCTGCTCGATTATGTGCGTTTATTCAGTCCTGAAGCAGCAACTTGAAATAAAAAATAAATTTCAGTTGCTTGTCGCCTCATGATGTATGCACTTGAATGTGAGCAGACCTTCTTCACATTCTTAAGATCGCCATGTCTACGCAATCAACCTCATCAGAATCTGTAACGTCTCGTCCTGCCGTTTTATCTTTAGCAATTCGTGAACGCGCTGCCTTGTATGCCGCCTATATGCCGTTCTTACAAAATGGCGGACTCTTTGTCCCTACGACTAAATCTTGTCAATTGGGCGATGAAATTTTTCTTTTATTGTCATTAATGCAGGATGAACATCGCTATCCGGTTGCAGGCAAGGTGGCATGGATAACTCCTGCAGGGGCTGGTCATAATCGCACCCAAGGGATAGGTTTACATTTTCCTGATGATGATGCCGGTCGTAGAATACGTCTGCGTATAGAAGAAATACTGGGTACTGCGCTTGCATCGTCTAGAGCTACACATACGATTTAATTTTTACTATTCGAGCTTAGATCGGTTGCGCGTTGAGTAAGTATAATAGCGCTATGTTTATCGATTCCCATTGTCATATTAATTTTCCTGAGTTCTCAGAACGTTTACCTGCACTTTTCGCCAAGATGGCTGAAAATCAGGTTAGTCATGCTTTGTGCGTCTCAGTGGAATTAGATAAATTTCCAGAAATTCGCGCGATGGCAGAAGCGTATCCGCAAGTTTATGCCTCTGTTGGTGTGCATCCCGATTACGAAGAGACAGCAGAACCAACGGTAGAACAGTTGGTTGAGTTATCTCAGCATCCTAAGGTAATTGCGATAGGTGAAACAGGTCTGGATTATTTTCGCTTAAAAGGCGATCTTGAATGGCAGCGCGAAAGATTTCGTATTCATATTCGTGCTTCACGCGCATCAGCTAAGCCACTGATTATTCATACACGTGCTGCTTCAGAAGACACTTTGCGAATTTTAGAAGAAGAAAAAGCCAGTGTTCATGCTGGTGGTGTGGCAGGTGTAATGCACTGTTTTACTGAATCACTACCTGTTGCAAAAGCTTCGATGGAAATGGGATTTTATATTTCATTTTCTGGCATCGTCACGTTTAAAAATGCAAAAGATTTACAAGAGGTTGCGCGTCATGTTCCTTTAGAGCGCATGTTAATTGAAACAGATTCACCTTATCTTGCACCTGTACCTATGCGAGGCAAAACGAATGAACCTGGTTTTGTGAAACATGTGGCTGAGTATTTAGCTGATCTTAAAGGCGTTTCTATTGATGAGTTAGCGCGTATCACCTCTGCAAATTTTCGTACTTTGTTTGCTACCGCAACTTAATTCCACCGCAGTCTTTCCTCTTTTTCTTGAGAGCCTTGTATAGCAAGGCGACTCTCTGTCTTATCAAGCAATAAAAAAACATTGCCATTGGTTTCGTGTTGCTTATCAATGATGATGATACTTTTTATTTTGTCAGTTCTCATGTTGGGTGAAATCAAAGCTCACTTTAAGTAGCTATGGTTTCATCAATGCAGACTACTACGCATGATCAACGTTATATTGATGAGAGAGGTTCTGATGAAAAACTATACGGTTTCAATTTTATTATCGCTAGGCTGTTGTATTGCATGGGCTCAAAGTGATCTAGGAGTATCTGCAACGGTGAGTGAAAGTACTGATCCTGCACGCGCTGCTGAAGTTGAACGCAAAGCACAGGAAATTTCAAATCAAGATGATCGATCTTCTGGCTCATCCGGTAAAGAGGAGCAGGTTAGATCGGGCGAGAGAAATAAAAAACTACGTAGTCATCATAAATCGAAGTCTTCTTCAGGCGCTTCTGGCGGGGCAGGACAGGGTAGCTCTGGTGCAGGTGACGGATTACGATCGCCTTCACAAAAACCACAATCTGATTCTTCCAACGTAGGTGGTGCTGGGTCAAGTTATAACACCCCTGGTGCAGCAGGTAATCCAAATCCAGCAGGCTCTTACGGAAATTATAAAAAATTAAGAGAAAAGGACGCTAATCCACAACCTAGTATGTCTAGGTAATAAGTTAGTTACTACGCTAGTTTTTCGAAAGTGGTGCACTCTCTGGTAGAGTGCCGCCATGAGCGAATTAAGTCTAGACCGCATACTTCAGTCACAAGGATTTGGCAGCCGCAAATGGTGTCGCCAACTGATCACCGATGGCGAAGTGTCTATAGCAGGCCAAGTGATTACAGATTTCAAAGCCGTATTTGAAACGACTAAGCTTAGCTTCATTTTATTTGATGAAGAATGGTTATATCGCGAGCATGTGTATATCGCTCTGCATAAACCACCTGATATGGAATGTTCACGTAAACCTAGTCATCACCCTGGTGTGCTGACGATCTTGCCTGAACAATTTAGTTGGCGGGATGTACAACCTGTAGGCCGATTAGATCATGACACGACAGGTTTGTTATTGCTTTCCGATGATGGCGCTTTTATTCATTCGCAGTCTTCTCCTAAACGACATGTTCCTAAACGCTACGTAGCTACTACCTTTGAGCCTGTCACTGAAAATTTGATTGCACAACTAAAGAGTGGTGTGCAATTACATGATGAACCAGCTCCCTTGGCTGCAATCTCTTGTGAGCAAATTGGCGAATATCAATGCGAGATTATTCTTGAGCAAGGTAAATATCATCAAGTTAAACGTATGCTTGCCGCCGCTGGCAATCACTGCACGGCCTTAACTCGGGTAGCCATCGGTGAACTCACCTTACAACATCTGGAACTGGAAATCGGTGAATGGTGTTTTCTTGAAGAAACTGAGCTAGCCTTGTTGCGCTAAATCATCTTCCTCAGAGTTTCTACAACTCAACTTCACTACTAACAACGAAAAATTACTCTTAATTTTTCATCAAAGTTCTAATTTTTTCCTCTATTCACACCCGATTTGATTTTGCTCAAGCTAATTCAGTCTGTCACTTCGCCTATTTATTTTCTTTTTATTAATAATGTCAGGACTAAGGCAATGTTCATTCATTGCTGAAC
>JBEDCU010000213.1:0-2816 GCA_041176585.1 Pseudomonadota bacterium | reverse complement strand
TCAATACAAGACATGCAAACAGTCGCAGGCATTTGTGATTTTTGTATTATTCCTGCAGGAATGAATGACGCTAGAAAAAATGGCGTGAGTTCGAATCGATTATTAACAGCACTTGCACTGGGTTTGCCTACCGCAGCTGATAGAGTCAATTCTTATCTAAGCTTTAGTGAGTATTTTATGGATATACGCTCTAACGATCTGGCACAGCTTATCAGTCAGCCACATCAATATAGTGAATTAGTCAAAAAAGCCCAGTCGACAATAGCAAAAACCCACACCATAGAAGCGATCGGTCAACAATGGCTAACACTATTCGCCTCGCAGTTTCAATCTCAATCACTTTTAGCATCAGCTTAAGTCGGCACTGCACTGTAGCGTGTAAGAACTATCTACTACAGACAAATTTTTTATTATGTTTTATTAAATTGTTCATTGATGAAGGCGATAGATCTGTCGCACCCTGTGACCAAGGATGCTAGATATTTTCCTATGATTTGAATGCGCTCTGCCTCTTCTTGTTCAGAGATATTAAATTTTCTCACAACAGAAAAAGATTCTTTTCTCACAAACTCTTGAAGAAAAATTTTTCCTGGATTATTAATGGCTTGTAAAGCTGTCTTGATATCGAGGAGTTTATCGTTATTGCGAGCAGATTTCTTTTGACCTATTGCTTTGTCATTCAATTTTTCTGCTAACAGCATGCCTTCTTGTGCGAGTTTTCTAAAAGCGGCAATCTCTTCAGATAAATCTCTAAGTTTTGACAGCATAATCTCAGAAGAGGTTGGTTGAAAACTCTGTTTTGCATGATCGAATGGTGCCAGATCAATGCTATGAGGCTCTGCATAAGTAGTACATGCTTCACTAAATGGGATTTGCAGAGTGCCATTAATTTTTGCACCACCCTCTGTTGCGTTAATGACTTTCTCATGCGGATAGACCAGCATAAAATCCTCATACCATTTTCTGTATGAATCGAGTTGACGATCTACGTGTACGCGATCACCATAATAACCTTCGATTTCTCTAAAACCATCACCTTTAAGATTTTTAGCTTCATCTAAAGTTTTAGGCCAGAGATAACCGCTTGCGTGAGAAGCGCCACCTGTATAGGCTAAGTCTTGACCTATCATGATCAGTGGGGAAGCCCCCATTAAACGCGCAAAAGAAAAAGCATTGGTAGCGACGGAACCTCCAGTGTGTAATACACCGCGGTCATCTATCATAGGTTTAAATATTTTTTCATGCAGCGGATTGCCGAATGAAACAATATGTTTATCTTTTACAGAATGAACGACTTCAGGATTACAACTCGCTGCTGATAAAAACCAAACGTTTTCCGGAGGCTCGGAACCCCACGAGCAAGGCCTGCGTGGATCAATCGCAACTACCACATGCGGTTCAATGCCGGCTGCTTTGAGTATAGGCCAAGTTTTATCGACAGCGATAATGAGTAGATGATCTTTAAATTCTTTAAGTGTTGCGATTTGTTTATTTAGGGAAGGGCCTGCGGCAACAATTATTGCGGGGCGATTTTTCCAACAATCTTTGAATTGATTGACGCCGGGTGAGCGGGCTGCCACGTCTAAATTCGCAACGGTGTGTTTTAAGAAAAGTTCAGATGAGTTAAATGAGGTAGAAAATGAAGCAACGCGCTGATTAATACACGCACCTAAATGATCAATATAAGATTTCAAAAATTCTTGATAGAACCTGGACATCGCTGGAGTAGCAATAATTTTCCAACGTTTGAGTTTATCCAATCCTAATTCGTTATTGGTTTTAACTGCAGCTTTATTCGTATTGGTATCAACTATAAATTTTATACGTGGATCTGTGAGAATGCGATCTAACGATCGAGAGGCAAGGGCAATAGCAAGACAGTCACTGCGTGGTTCAACAATAATGATTCTCGTATTGCTGTCACAGCGCTGACATAATTCTTCAGCCACATAGCCTAGGCCAAACCCAATTAGAACAACGACATTTATTTCTGGATCTTGACATTCTTTTTGAATAATTTGTCTTGATTCATGGTGTGGATCATACAAACTATGCAAATAAAAATTTCCTATCTTATCGCTAGCACATAAAGTCAAATGGCCTTTACGACCAGTTTCTAATGCGATATCTGAAGCAGTAGTCGATACGATATCTGATGACTCACTGGCTGGTTCAAAAAAATGCTCTGAAATGAAGTGATTCATTTCAGGATGATTTTTCCTTAGCAATGCAAGATTAGCTGCGAATAGAGTCAGATCATCAGGACGCACAATATTCGCCGAATTAGAGATGCAACTCACTGATGGAATTACGGAATCTATCCATCAAAGGCAGTAATTCATGATCTACTAAATCAGCGAGTAGCATCGTGTCATAGTCTTCCATGACATGCACTAACTCCGTCGTGATTTTGAGTAGCTCTGATCCAAACATGGAAAATGCACTCTCGCCATTTTCTAAAATAGTGACATCACCTAAATGATGGGCTGCAGTTGAAAACTGATGTAGCCAATCTAAGCCATCGACAGATGCAGCAAGTGCTTCAAATGCAAGCTTAGGATTATCTCCACGTAGGACATTTGTCTGGCGATGCAAAATAGAAGTAGCTGTTTCTATCCATTGAATTGCATAGATTGCAGCTTCAGCTAATTCTGTTTTTTGCTCGACTAACGCTTGCACGTCGTTTTTCATTTTTTTATTCCTCCAATTGAGAACGATCGATTCTCTATAAGCAAAAAGCCTGCCACATATAACGAAGTAAACGTAATAAAACTTATAGCAGTGCTAGCACTTCTTAAAACATCGACCAATGAGGC
>JBEDCU010000212.1:0-10297 GCA_041176585.1 Pseudomonadota bacterium | reverse complement strand
GTAATACATCACCATCCTGTAAATTATCAATATTACAGATTCAAAATAACTCTTCTTATTCTTCTTTCAAGCGTCGCCACAATGTGGTTCTGCTGATTCCTAAATGTTCTGCTGCTGCTGCGCGATTACCTTCAAAGCGTTGTAGTATTTCATGTACGCTGACGCTATTTTGTGCAGCTTGTATCGTAGGCTGAATTTTTTTTGTATAAATATTTGCTATTGAGTTTTGTAATTCAGGAGCAAGTTTTAACATGAGTGCAGGTGTTAATGCTTGCAATGGTTCGACTGCAAGTAGTAATGCAACACGTTGCATGAGGTTGCGTAGTTCACGTACATTACCTGGCCAGGTATAGGCAGAGAGTAGTGGCAGGCAAGCATTCAGTTCTGCATGCAGATTTGCATTCGGTCGAACACTCATTTCAGCAAGTGCATTTTTTAAACACCATTCTGCGAGTGCGACTAAATCTTCGGTATGTTCTCGTAATGCAGGAAGTGTGAGTCGCAATACACTTAAACGATAAAACAAATCTGCTCTAAATCGTCCTTCAGCTATACGCTGTTCTAAGTCGCAATGAGTTGCGCTAATGATGCGTATATCCACAGGTACGGGTCGTGTGCCACCTACACGTGTGACTTCTTTTTCTTCTAGTACACGTAATAATCGTGTTTGTAATGCCAGTGGCATTTCACCTATTTCATCGAGAAATAAAGTGCCTTTATGTGCAGCTTCAAATAGACCTGCATGTCCACCACGACGTGAACCTGTAAACGCACCTTCTTCATAGCCAAATAATTCTGATTCCAATAGTGATTCAGCAATCGCGCCACAATTGACTGCAACAAAGGCTTGTTGCGCTCCCATGCCTCGATTGCTAGCACGATGAATCGCTTGTGCTACCAGTTCTTTACCGGTACCTGTTTCACCTTGTATCAACACCGTAGCAGGTGATTTTGCGTAATAAGAAATCGTCTCACGTAGAGATTGCATGGTGGAGGAATCACCACGTAAATCACTTACGCTGTGTTTAGTGCTTTGTTTATTTTTTCGATTAGGGTTACTAATTTCAGTGCGCTCTGAATGGGTGACTCGTGCGATTTCTAATGCATCATCAAATGCATTGCGTATAGATGCTGCTGAATAAACAAACACACCTGTTAAGCCAGCTTCTTCAGCAAGATCGGTAATCAAGCCTGCACCCACTACCGCTTTAATGCCGGCTGCTTTCATTTCATTGATTTGTGCACGTGCATCTTCTACCGTGACATAGGTGCGTTGCATGATATCCAGATCAAAAGTGCGTTGGAAATCTACAAGTTCAAGCAAGGGTTCTTGATAATTAATTAAACCTATATCAGAGGTGATTTTGCGTGCATTTGCCAGAGCTTGCATAACATCAAATCCACTTGCTTTAGCAAGGATGACAGGAACAGATAAACGGCTTTTTAAATAAGCACCGTTCGAACCTGCTGAAATAATGGCATCGCACCGTTCAGTTTGTAATCGCTCTCGTATATGAGCGACAGCTTCTTCAAATCCCAGATTAATAGGAGTGATAAGGGCGCTATCGTCATATTCCAGTGTGATATCGCGAAACAGATCAATTAAGCGTGAAATCGACACCGTCCAGAAAACGGGTTTATGGTCACTGGGATAATCGCGGTTAAAGTTGGGCGGGCGGGGCATATTTCAGATTTTTGCAATGTTTCAAATAATTTGAACATTGAAACATGAGCTGAAACATTGTGGCAAGGCTTTTCTCTGATTGGGAAATGAAGTGGAGCGCTAATACCTTGTTTCATAGTCCTTATTTTGAATGATTTCAAATATTAAACTTTTGCTAACGATTTTTTTGAATTGGCACGTTGATTGCAAATGAGGAGAGTAAGAGCACTCCCTGAAACATCTTTTACACAGGATTATGAACATGAGTATGCAATCTGCAGGTGCGAAATTTCGTCAGGCGATGAAAGAAGAATCGCCTTTGCAAGTCATAGGCGCAATAAATGCGAATCATGCTTTGCTAGCTAAACGTGCTGGATTTAAAGCGATTTATTTATCTGGTGGTGGTGTGGCAGCAGGTTCATTGGGTTTGCCAGATTTAGGTATTTCAAATTTAGATGATGTTTTGACTGATGTACGGCGCATTACCGATGTGTGCGACCTACCTTTGTTAGTTGATGTTGATACCGGCTTTGGTTCATCCGCATTCAATGTAGCGCGTACTGTGAAATCCATGATTAAGTTCGGCGCTGCAGCGATTCACATAGAAGATCAAGTGGGTGCTAAGCGTTGTGGTCACAGACCGAATAAAGAAATCGTCACCAAGCAAGAAATGGTGGACAGAATTAAAGCGGCAGTCGATGCACGCACCGATGAGAATTTCGTCATCATGGCGCGCACTGATGCGCTTGCTGTCGAAGGTTTAGAGTCAGCGATAGAGCGTGCAGTCGCTTGTGTAGAAGCCGGTGCTGACATGATTTTTCCGGAAGCGATTACAGAGCTGCCTATGTATAAACAATTCGCAGCCGCAGTCAAAGTACCTATTCTCGCCAACATCACTGAGTTTGGTGCAACACCATTATTCACTGTTGATGAATTACGTGATGCAGATTGCGGATTAATCTTGTATCCACTCTCAGCTTTCCGCGCTATGAATAAAGCAGCTGAAAATGTTTACATGGCTGTGCGTCGTGATGGTACGCAAAAAAATGTCGTTGATACCATGCAAACACGTATGGAGTTGTATGACCGAATTGGTTATCACGATTTCGAACAAAGACTAGATGCTTTATTTGCTCAGCAAAAAGCGAAATAAAAATCGAATTAAAAATCAAATTAAAAAATCAAGTTAACTAATCATCAAAGACATAATTACATAGTAAAAATTTTAGGAGAAAATAATGAGCGAAACAACCACACCAGGCTTTAAACCAAAAAAATCCGTTGCACTCTCTGGTGTCACAGCAGGTATACTGCACTGTGTACCGTAGGTAAAACGGGTAATGATTTACATTATCGCGGCTACGACATTCTTGATGTTGCTGACACCTGCGAATTCGAAGAGATTGCACATTTACTCGTGCACGGTAAGTTGCCTACCAATGCTGAATTACAAGCCTACAAACAAAAACTCAAAGCCTTGCGTGGCTTGCCTGCGAATGTAAAAGCGGTTTTAGAGTGGTTGCCTGCTTCTTCCCATCCTATGGATGTGATGCGTACCGGTGTGTCTGCTTTAGGTTGTGTGCTGCCAGAAAAAGAAGATCACAATACACCAGGCGCACGTGATATCGCTGACAGATTAATGGCATCTTTTGGTTCTATGCTGTTGTACTGGTATCACTACAGCCATAACGGTCGTCGCATTGAAGTCGAAACCGATGATGATTCTATAGGTGGTCATTTCCTGCATTTGTTGCATGGTGAAGCGCCTTCTGATTTGTGGGTCAAAGCGATGCACACTTCTTTAATCTTATATGCAGAGCATGAATTCAATGCCTCCACATTTGCAAGTCGTGTCATTGCAGGTACAGGTTCGGATATGTATTCCGCTATCACTGGTGGTATTGGTGCATTACGTGGTCCTAAGCATGGTGGCGCCAATGAAGTCGCATTTGAAATTCAAAAGCGTTATGACAATCCTGATGAAGCAGAAGCAGATATCCGCCGTCGTGTAGAAAACAAAGAAGTCATTATCGGCTTTGGTCATCCGGTTTACACCATCTCTGATCCACGTAATAAAGTGATTAAAGATATAGCGCATCAATTATCTAAAGATGCAGGTTCAACCAAAATGTTTGATATTGCAGCACGTTTGGAATCCGTTATGTGGGATGTGAAGAAAATGTTCCCAAATCTAGATTGGTTCTCAGCGGTGTCATATCACATGATGGGCGTTCCTACAGCGATGTTCACACCCTTGTTTGTGATTTCACGTACCTCAGGTTGGGCTGCACACATTATTGAACAGCGTATAGACAATAAAATTATTCGTCCTAGCGCAAATTATGTAGGCCCTGAAAATCTGAAATTTGTGCCAATTAAAAATCGTAAATAAATAGTCAACAAGATTAACTTTCCTCAGTGAGCGACCTGCCCACTGAGGCGAGACTCTGTATCAATTTTGATTGCTTTTGTTTCTTATTCGTCTTAAAGAATTTCTTTTGTCCTTAAGATCCTTTTAAGATTTTTGTCAGACTCTTTTTTATTCTGCTCCCATGAACACTGCTCACCGCAAATCACTGCCTGGTACCAAACTTGATTATTTCGACGCTCGCGCTGCTGTTAATGCAATTCAATCCGGTGCTTGGGAAAAACTGCCTTACACCTCACGGGTGTTAGCAGAGAATCTCGTACGTCGTTGTGAACCCGCTACCTTAACGGATTCTTTAAAACAGCTCATAGAACGTAAGCGTGATTTAGATTTTCCATGGTTTCCAGCACGCGTGGTGTGTCATGACATTTTGGGTCAAACTGCATTAGTCGATTTAGCAGGCTTGCGTGATGCCATTACTGCACAGGGTGGTGATCCGGCTTTAGTGAATCCAGTGGTACCTACACAATTAGTGGTCGATCATTCACTGGCAGTGGAGTGTGGTGGATTTGATCCTGATGCATTTAACAAAAATCGCGCGATTGAAGATAGACGTAATGAAGATCGCTTTGATTTTATTAACTGGACTAAAAAAGCATTTAAGAATGTGGATGTGATCCCGCCAGGGAATGGCATTCTGCATCAAATTAATTTAGAGCGTATGTCACCAGTCATTCAGGTAAAAGATGGTGTGGCTTATCCCGATACTTTAGTTGGCACCGATAGTCATACACCGATGGTCGATGCTTTGGGTGTGATTGCAATTGGTGTAGGTGGTTTAGAAGCTGAAACCGTGATGTTAGGTCGTGCATCATGGATGCGTTTACCTGACATCATTGGTGTTGAGTTAACTGGCAAGCCACAAGAGGGCATCACAGCTACCGATACTGTGTTGGCGCTCACAGAATTTCTGCGTAAAGAAAAAGTGGTTTCAGCTTACTTAGAGTTTTATGGTGAAGGCGCGAATAATTTAACACTAGGTGATCGCGCTACCATCTCCAATATGGCACCAGAGTTTGGCGCAACTGCTGCTATGTTTTATATTGATCAGCAAACCATTAAATATCTCAAGCTCACAGGGCGTGATGATGAGTTAGTCAAGTTAGTTGAAACCTATGCAAAAGAAACAGGCTTATGGGCTGATACATTAAAGCATGCTGAATATGAGCGTATATTGAAATTTGATTTATCTACTGTAGTGAGAAATATTGCAGGTCCGTCCAATCCCCATAAGCGTGTGCCGACTTCAGAATTAGCAGCACGCGGCATCAGCGGCAAAGTAGAAAATGAACCTGGTCTCATGCCTGATGGTGCAGTCATCATCGCTGCTATTACCAGTTGCACTAACACGAATAATCCTCGCAACATGATTGCTGCAGGTTTGTTAGCACGCAATGCAAATAAATTGGGTTTATTACGCAAGCCTTGGGTGAAAAGTTCACTCGCACCTGGATCTAAAGCAGTGGCTTTATATTTAGAAGAAGCTGGCTTAATGTCTGAATTAGAGCAGCTAGGTTTTGGTGTGGTGGCTTTTGCGTGTACCACTTGTAATGGTATGTCAGGTGCTTTAGATCCGGTCATACAAAAAGAAATCATAGATCGCGATTTATATGCGACTGCAGTGTTATCAGGTAATCGTAATTTTGATGGCCGTATACATCCTTATGCTAAGCAAGCCTTTCTTGCGTCACCTCCGTTAGTGGTTGCTTATGCGATTGCAGGCACTATACGTTTCGACATAGAGAAAGATGTATTGGGCACCGATGCACATGGCAAGCCAATCACGCTAAAAGATCTCTGGCCTAGTGATGAAGAGATTGATGCCATTGTTGCTTCTAGCGTCAAGCCTGAGCAATTCCGTAAAGTATATGACCCTATGTTTGCGATACAAGTTGATAAAGGCGAGAAGGTCAGCCCACTCTATGACTGGCGCGCACAAAGCACCTACATTCGTCGTCCACCCTATTGGGAAGGTGCATTGGCAGGAGAGCGTAGCTTAAAGGCGATGCGTCCTTTAGCGGTCTTAGGTGACAACATCACCACCGATCATCTTTCACCTTCAAATGCCATCATGCTCGATAGTGCAGCAGGTGAGTACTTAGCTAAGATGGGTTTGCCAGAAGAAGACTTTAATTCTTATGCCACGCATAGAGGTGATCATTTAACTGCACAACGTGCCACCTTTGCCAATCCCACCTTATTAAATGAAATGGTGATGGAGAATGGCAAAGTCAAAGCAGGTTCATTAGCACGCATAGAACCTGAAGGTAAAGTCACGCGCATGTGGGAAGCGATTGAAACCTACATGCAACGTAAACAACCCTTAATCGTGATTGCAGGTGCTGATTATGGTCAGGGTTCTTCACGTGACTGGGCTGCTAAAGGCGTACGCTTAGCTGGAGTGGAAGTGATTGTGGCTGAAGGATTTGAACGTATACACCGTACCAATTTGGTAGGCATGGGTGTGTTACCACTAGAATTTAAATCTGGTGTGAATCGTTTAACACTGGGATTGGATGGCACCGAAACTTATGATGTGGTGGGTGAACGCAAACCACGTGCAACGCTTACTTTAGTCATACACAGAAAAAATGGCGAGAAGGTGGAAGTGCCTGTCACATGCCGACTTGATACAGCAGAAGAAGTCTCGATTTATGAAGCCGGTGGTGTGCTGCAAAGATTTGCGCAAGACTTTCTTGCTTCAACTAAGGCGGCATAATCATGGCACACGCTCCTCAAATAAAAATCCCTGCAACCTATATACGTGGTGGCACCAGTAAAGGCGTGTTCTTTCGTCTGCAAGACTTACCTGCACAAGCGCAAACAGCGGGAGCTGCACGTGATGCTTTGCTCATGCGTGTAATTGGTAGTCCTGATCCTTATGGCAAGCAGATTGATGGCATGGGTGGTGCTACTTCAAGCACGAGTAAAACAGTCATCGTTTCACCAAGTGCCAAGCCTGATCATGATGTGGATTATTTATTTGGTCAGGTATCCATAGATAAAGCGTTTGTTGATTGGAGTGGTAACTGCGGCAATCTTTCAGCCGCAGTAGGACCGTTTGCGATTAGTTCAGGATTAATCGATGCAAAGCAGTTGCCACAAAATGGTATGGCAATCGTGCGCATCTGGCAGGCCAATATCTCCAAAACCATTATTGCGCATGTACCTATGGTGAATGGTGCAGTGCAAGAGACCGGTGATTTTGAATTAGATGGTGTTACCTTTCCTGCCGCTGAAGTACAACTTGAGTTCATGGATCCTGCTGCGGAAGAAGAGGGCGGTGGCGGTGCGATGTTCCCAACTGGTCATTTGATTGATGAACTTGATGTACCCGGTGTCGGCAAACTACAAGCCACCATGATTAACGCAGGTATACCGACTATATTTATTAATGCGGACGCGATTGGTTACACAGGCACTGAATTGCAAGAAGCCATTAATAGTGACAGCAAAGCCTTAGCCATGTTTGAAACCATACGTGCTCATGGTGCAGTGCGTATGGGTTTAATTAAACACATTGATGAAGCGGCAACTCGTCAACATACACCTAAGGTTGCATTTGTAGCTGCCCCTAAAGACTACACTTCATCGAGTGGGAAAAAAGTATCTGCATCAGATATTGATTTGTTAGTACGTGCACTCTCTATGGGTAAGCTGCATCATGCCATGATGGGTACAGCAGCCGTAGCAATTGGAACAGCAGCAGCGATACCTGGCACTTTGGTGAATTTAGCAGCAGGTGGTGGAGAACGTGAAGCAGTACGTTTCGGTCATCCCTCAGGTACCTTGCGTGTTGGAGCACAAGCGAGCCAAGTGCATGGTGAGTGGAGCGTAAAGAAAGCCATCATGAGTCGCAGTGCTCGTGTGTTGATGGAAGGCTGGGTACGCATTCCTGGCGATGCGTTTTAAAAAACAAAAAAATCAGAAAAAATAAAACAGTAAGAACTCTGCGGAGACAGCATGAACTACCAAGATTATTATAAAAAATCCCTACAAGATCCTGAAGGCTTTTGGGGTAATGAAGCTAAGCGTATAGATTGGCACACTCCCTTTAAAAAAGTACTGGATTACAGCAAGCCTCCTTTTGCAAATTGGTTTATAGGTGGTGAAACCAATCTCTGCCATAACGCAGTTGATCGTTGGGCAAGCAAACAACCTGATGCCACTGCACTGATTGCCATTTCTACTGAAACAGCAGATGGCACACCTTCTGAAAAAAGTTGGACGTTTAAAGAACTACAAGCAGAAATTGAGCGCACCGCAGCCATCATGCAATCACTCGGTGTAGGTAAGGGTGACATCGTTTTGATTTACATGCCCATGATTGCTGAAGCAACGTTCGCCATGCTGGCATGTGCACGGTTAGGTGCAATTCATTCTGTGGTTTTTGGTGGTTTTGCTTCGAACAGTCTGGCAACACGTATTGATGATGCTAAACCTAAGCTCATCGTGTCAGCCGATGCAGGCTCACGTGGTGGAAAGCCAGTGCCTTATAAACCTTTGCTAGATGAAGCGATTCAACTGGCTGAACATAAACCTGCGCATGTGTTGTTGATTGATCGTGGTTTAGTTGCGATGAATGTTGTAGCAGGTCGTGATGTGGACTATGCCACCCAACGTGAAAAATACTTACACGCTGCTGTTCCAGTCACTTGGCTGAAATCGGATGATATCTCTTACATACTCTATACATCAGGCACCACAGGCAAGCCTAAAGGTGTGCAGCGTGATGTAGGTGGTTATGCAGTCGCACTCGCTGCATCGATGGAAACGATTTTCTGTGGCAAAGCTGGCGAGACCTACTTTGCAACATCAGACATAGGTTGGGTGGTGGGTCATTCTTATATCGTTTATGGTCCATTGATCGCAGGTATGGCAACCATTATGTATGAAGGCACACCGCTTAGACCAGACGCTAGCATCTGGTGGCAGATAGTAGAAAAATACAAAGTCACACGTATGTTTTCAGCACCGACAGCAGTGCGAGTTTTAAAAAAACAGCCACCGGAGATGATGAAAAAATATGATGTCTCATCATTAAAAGCACTTTATCTGGCTGGTGAACCTTTAGATGAAAGCACCTCATCTTGGATAGCGAATGAGTTAGATGTTGCTATCATTGATAATTACTGGCAAACAGAAACAGGCTGGCCAGTGCTGTCGATTGCAAAAGGCATCGAAGATAAACCCACGCGTTTAGGTAGCCCTGGCATACCTATGCCTGGTTATCGTATGAAGTTATTAAATGAAGCCACTGGTGAAGAATGCGGCAACAATGAAAAAGGCGTGGTGGTGATAGAAGGTCCTTTGCCACCAGGTTGCATGCAAACGGTGTTTGGTGATGATGCGCGTTTCGTTAAAACCTACTGGTCTAACTTCTCAACCGAACAAGTGTATTCCACCTTTGATTGGGGCATACGCGATGATGATGGCTATTACTTCATCTTGGGTCGCACAGATGATGTCATCAATGTTGCAGGTCATAGACTAGGAACACGAGAAATAGAAGAAAGCATTTCTAGTCATCCCAATGTTTCAGAAGTGGCCGTTGTTGGCGTGGAAGATAAACTCAAAGGACAAGTTGCCGTCGCCTTTGTCATTCCACGGCATGCTGAAACCACAGCCACAGCCGAAGCACGTGCACAATTAGAAAAAGAAGTATGGGCAGTGGTAGATAAACAGCTGGGTGCAGTAGCAAGGCCAGCTCGTGTGCATTGTGTGAATTTATTGCCTAAGACACGTTCAGGGAAATTACTGCGCCGTTCTATACAAGCGATTTGTGAAGGACGTGATCCAGGTGATTTAACTACAATTGAAGATCCAACTTCACTAGAGCAGATCAAAGCAGCTGTATTGGCTTAACAAAAAAATAGCAAGGTTTTATACCTTGCTATTTTCCAGATATTGATTTGTTAGCTTGTCTAATTTAGTTGAAAAATCAGCCATTAATGACGCAATCAATTGATCGTTTATCTCTGTTATTGCTAAAGCTGCTTTAAGTTCTTTTTTTAGATCCTTTTTTTGTGCTTCGATGTTTGCAATTATTTGTGCATTATTTTTTTTAATACCTTTATCAATACCTTGATTCACTACAAAACTTGAAAAAGATTCAATTTCAATTTCTAGATGATCTAATTTTTTAGTGAAATCTGAATAATTTTTATGATCTTTGCTAATTTTCAATTCGTCTTTAGGAAGTAAGT
>JBEDCU010000211.1:0-5505 GCA_041176585.1 Pseudomonadota bacterium | reverse complement strand
AATTTTGCGACAAGCTTCGGCGCAACGATCGCCAATTTTTTCTATGAGTTTGCGTGGAATGCCAACTGCCGGCGCTTCTTCAATCACTTTTTGATGACGACGTTGCATAGAGCAATCGCGTTCACCTAACCAAATTGCATTTTTAAATTCATCAGCCAGCACTTGAATTTCTACATGGCGTGGATTTTCTAAAAACTTCTCCATGTAGACTTCAGGATTACTGAAAGCTGCGCCAGCTTCTGTTTTCGTCATGGTGACGGCATTTAATAATGCAGCTTCGGTATGAACAACACGCATACCACGCCCACCACCACCACCTGCAGCTTTAATGATGACGGGATAACCAACCTTACGCGCAGTTTGAATAATAATTTTTGGATCATCCGGTAAGGCACCTTCAGAGCCTGGTACGCAAGGAACTCCTGCTTTAATCATGGCTTGCTTAGCTGAGACTTTATCGCCCATTAAGCGAATCGAATCTGAACGTGGGCCTATAAAAACAAAGCCAGATTTTTCTACGCGTTCTGCAAAGTCTGCATTTTCAGACAAGAAGCCATAGCCAGGATGAATCGCCTCAGCATCAGTGACTTCAGCCGCGCTGATGATAGCGGGCATACTTAAATAGCTTTGCGCGGAAGCAGCGGGTCCTATACAAACAGATTCATCAGCGAGCTTGACGTATTTTGCTTCGCGATCGGCTTCTGAATGGACCACAACAGTCCTGATACCCATTTCGCGACAAGCGCGTTGAATACGCAGAGCGATTTCACCTCGGTTAGCGATGAGAATTTTTTCGAACATAGTGAGCATCTGTATGCCACTGCAAGCAATGTCGTCTAAAAACGATATGCAGCTAGCGGTGGCACAACACCTTTGTGAAGTTATCCAATGACGAACAGAGGCTGGCCGAATTCAACTGGTTGTCCGTTTTCGACCAGGATTTGTGTGATGACGCCAGAAGCATCTGCATCAATCTCATTTAAGAGTTTCATCGCTTCGATAATACAAATCGTGTCACCTTCTTTTATGCTTGCACCTAACTCAACAAATGGCGCTGCGCCAGGAGCTGAGGAGCGGTAGAAAGTGCCCACCATAGGCGATTTAACGATATGACCAGTAGGCTCAGCTGCTACAGGCACTGCCGCGACGGCGGGTTGCGCTTGCTGCATTACTGGTGCTTGTGTCATTGGTTGTTGCATCATCACCATTTGGTTAGATACACCCGATGATTTGACGATTTTGACTTTGCTTTCTCCTTCTGTGACTTCCAGTTCGGAGATACCTGATTCTGCAACCAGGTCGATCAGAGTTTTGAGTTTTCTTAAATCCATTGATGATCCGTTTTTTGAAACAAGAGGAAAATGGCCGTGCTAAGAATGAGCCGCGATTATAAGCTTTGCAGCGAGATAATGGAAGTTAGCTAAATTTAAAGCTTTTTGATAGCAAATTCAATACTAATGCGATAACCGTCTGGTCCCAAGCCGCACACTACGCCAGCGGCTAATTCAGACAAATAAGAGTGATGCCTAAAGCTTTCGCGCTTATAAATATTCGAGATGTGCACTTCCACAAATGGAATCGCTACACCAGCAAGAGCATCACGTAGCGCCACACTTGTGTGCGTGAGGCCGCCAGGATTAATCACAATCGCCTCCACGCCTTCAGCTTTAGCAGCCTGAATCCTGTCGATTAAGTCGCCTTCATGATTACTTTGTAAGCAAGCCAACTCAGCTCCCGCTGCCTGTGCTTGTGCTATCGCTGCTTGCTCAATTTCTGCCAAAGTGGTTGCGCCATAGACCTCGGGTTCACGGCTACCCAATAAATTCAAGTTAGGGCCATTTAACAGTAGCAGCTTTTTTGCCATCGAGATAGCGCTTAATTTGACGAAGAAGGGCGCATTTTGCCGGAAAATGCAGTACTAAGGCAAGCGAAAAGCCGCAACGCTATTGCGGGCTGAGTAAATCTTCGCGTAATTTTTTCATGTCTAGGCGGCCAAGATAGACTTTGCGAACCTGACCTTGTGGGCTGATTAAGACCGTAAAAGGTAGCCCGCCCGCCTGATTTCCAAATTGTTTAGCCAGTTCTGTGCCGTTCATACCGGCGACAAGTAAAGGATAGGTGATGTGATGGGTTGAAGAAAATTCACGAATATTGGAAGGGGAATCAATGCCGATTCCTATAATTTGCAGATTCTTATCGGCTAACTCCGTCTGTAAGGCGACTAATTCCGGCATTTCTGAAACACAGGGAGGGCACCAAGTTGCCCAAAAATTAATCAACAGAAGTTTGCCTTGCCATTCTTGTAACTTGTGCGTCTTATTCTCAACATCAGGTAGAGCAGTCGCCATCAAACTAGTCACGGCTAGTTGTTCGGGAGTGGGTTGACTCTTTTGCCAACTGACATAGGCGCCCAATGCCGTAACCAGCAATGCTGCCAAAATCAGGGATAGGGTTTTGATTTTCATGTTGGATCGTCTTCATTGAGTAGCGCTTTTAGTGCGCGCAAATTTAAATATTCTTGAGCATTCCCGTAACCTGTTTTGGATGCGCCACGTACATCGTCGGGTTCATACATAGTCAGGTGCACGCCTTCGTTCTTCCACATAAAAGAGTAGGTCTCTACGAATTCACCTCTTTGATTAGCATGCCCTGTCTCGCCAACCTCATAGTCAACATCGGCATTTAATAAAAAAACAGCAACATCTTTACTGCTTTCAGGGAAAAGCTGAATATGAATATCAGTGTGCTCACCAGCCGTGCCGTTAACCACAGCACCCACTAGTCGAGGATGAAAACGCTCCAATATTTGCATCAGTTCTAGAGCTAAAAGTCTGAGCGCTTTTAAGCGTGCGGGTTGTTCATCGCCCATGAAAAGTGCCTGATATTCACGCACCTCCGCTTCTACTTGTGCATTATCTGGCATCACATCACCAGGTGTTTTGTTATTACCTAGTATGAGTTTTGCAGCTTTACGTTTGGCAGTGGCGTAGTCAGTACCGTCCTCAGCAATCATACGTGCCGCAGCCATGGCAATTTCCATTCTGAGGTGTTCGCCATCACTAGGATAGAGGATCATAAGCGTTCAATTTACTGTCGTTATTACTGAATTAGGGTTACTGAATGCGCCCAGTGCACCCAATGCAAGAGTGAAGTGCACGAAAATCACAGCAAGTCTTGCCTGCATCATGATGCTGTTAGCGTTAGCTAGTGCGATGGTGCGAGTTTTAGTCTGAAAATCCATGCCTAGATACGTTAGCCAGAGGCTAGGCTCAGGTAAAATCCCACAGTTACAAAAACCCGATTCTACAATGCATATTCACATACTTGGTATCTGCGGTACCTTCATGGGCGGACTGGCTGTACTAGCGCAAGAAGCTGGACACAAAGTAACGGGCTGCGATGCCAACGTCTATCCTCCTATGAGCACGCAATTACGTGCTCAAGGTATAGAGCTGATTGAAGGTTTCGATCCTGATCAACTGAAATTAAAGCCTGATCTCTTTGTAGTGGGGAATGTGGTCTCACGAGGTAATCCATTGATGGAGGCAATTCTCAACCAAGGTTTGCCGTATACATCCGGTCCGCAATGGATAGGTGAACATATTTTGCAAAATAAGTGGGTCTTAGCTGTAGCGGGTACGCATGGTAAAACCACGACCTCATCTATGCTCGCTTGGATACTGGAAGATGCTGGCTATCATCCAGGATTTCTGATCGGCGGTGTACCTATGAATTTTGGTATCTCAGCACGTTTGCAAGGTAAAGAGAACGAAAACCCTTTCTTTGTGATTGAAGCCGATGAATATGATACTGCTTTCTTTGATAAGCGTAGTAAGTTTGTGCACTACCGTCCACGCACTGCGATCCTAAATAATCTTGAATATGATCATGCTGATATTTTTCCTGATTTAACAGCGATAGAAACTCAGTTTCATCATCTAGTGCGTACCGTGCCACAGATAGGTGGATTGATCGTGAATGGTCGTGAAGAATCTTTGCGTCGAGTTATAGCGCGTGGATGTTGGAGTCACACTGAATGGTTTGGTGGTGCAGCAGAAGAAGGTTGGTCTTTGCGTGAACATGACGATGCTTCATTTGATGTGCTGCTTAAAAATGAATTGATAGGAACCGTGCATTGGTCCTTATCGGGTGAACACAATCGGTTGAATGCCATTGCTGCGATTGCAGCAGCACGTCACGCTGGAGTACCACCTGCACAAGCGATACAAGCATTAGCTAGTTTTGAAAATGTAAAACGTCGTATGGAAACGCGCGGAGTAGCCAAGGGCATCAAAGTGATTGATGATTTTGCTCATCATCCCACAGCGATTGCAACTACAGTAGCAGGATTGCGTCAACAGCTAGGCAAGTCAAGAATACTGGCGGTATTGGAGCCACGTTCTAACACCATGAAGTTAGGCACGATGAAAGATGCATTGCCTGGTAGTTTAGTAGAAGCTGATTTGGTATTTGGTTATGGTGCTAAGGGCGAAGGTAAGAATGCATTGGGTTGGGATTTAAGTGCAGCACTTGCGCCTTTAGGAACGAAAGCCAAGGCGTTTGATGATTTAGATGTGTTGGTGGGCGCTGTTGCAGATGCAGCACAATCAGGCGATACGATACTTGTGATGAGCAATGGTGGTTTTGGTGGCGTACATCAAAAACTACTCGATGCTATCAACAGTCGTGTAGGTTGAACCTTCATCAATGATTCTTTATCTACATGGTTTTCGTTCTTCTCCAGAATCTTATAAAGCCCGCATGATGCGTGCGCATTGTGCAGCCCATGAAAAACTGGATCAATTTATTTGCCCACAACTACCAGCATCGCCAGCAGCTGCTATGCACATGATAGAAAATATCGCGAGTCAATATGCTGCACAGACTTTAACGGTAGTGGGTTCATCATTGGGCGGATATTACGCAACAGCCTTGGCTGAGAAAATAGGATGCAAAGCAGTGTTACTCAATCCTGCTGTGCGACCAGCAAAAGATTTACAAGATCATGTAGGTGAACTCACAACATGGCATTCCCATGAGCCGTTCGAGTTTAAATCAGAATACATTGCTGAGTTAGAAGCGATTGCGGTGAATAACATCACACAACCAGAGCGTTATTTTTTGATAGCAGCTACTGGAGATGAAATATTAGACTGGCAAACGATGACAGATCATTATCAAGGTGCGCGCCAAAAAGTGATCAACGGTAGTGATCACGGGCTTTCAGATTTTGAGCATTACATCGATGAAGTAATCGCATTTTGCAGTAATGAATAATCAAGGATTATTCATTATGGATGCTATTTAGATGAACCAACAAATACTACGACTAAAGTAAGCAATGAATTTATTTTTTGAAGAAGCTGGTGACTTCAAAGTGGGTACAATTTTGTCCCAGCAGGGTGAAGCTTATCAAGTCGAAACACCTTCAGGTAAACGTACTAAAGTACGTGCACGTGATGTCTTATTGCAGTTTGCAAGTCCATCGCCAAGTGAATTAATGTC
>JBEDCU010000210.1:0-4397 GCA_041176585.1 Pseudomonadota bacterium | reverse complement strand
CAAAACGCAATAATAATATGTTTCTTATTGCAATAAATAAGAATGTCCGGTAAAAATTCCGTTACAGGAATTAGATTGAGCTGAATCTATTATGTTTTTTGATTCAGACATTAATCGCCGGATAGTGGAGACCTTCAACCCATTACGAGAGGAAGTTAAATGGCTCTGAATAAGATGCTTAAGGCGCTCGTGGCTACCAGCTTAGTTGTTGCTGGCTCGTCCTACGCGCAAGAACCTATCGCTGGCGCTGGCATTAAGCCTATCGCTATGCCGAACTTCGGTTCAGTCAGTCAGTCCATGTTGGACAACGCTGGCAAAGATAGCAAAAACTGGTTGCATGCAAACGGTAGCTACGAGCAAACTCGTTTTTACCCAGCAAGCCAAATCAACACAGGTAACGTTTCTAAATTGCGTCCAGCATTCGTTGTGCAAACAGCGGTGTTGGAATCTATGGAAACAGCACCATTGGTTGTTAACGGTGTGATGTTCATTACAACGTCTTACAACCACGTGTATGCAGTCAACGCTACCACTGGCGAGCAATACTGGCACTATAAGCACAAGATCGGTCCAGTGTCGACCTACTGCTGCGGTCCAAATAACAAAGGTGTAGCTATTTCTGAAGGCAAACTCTTTATGGGTACGCTGGATGCGAAAATCGTAGCTCTCGACGCGAAAAGCGGCAAACTACTCTGGCAAACACAAATTGCTGATCCAGAGCTGGGCTATAGCGAAACCATGGCTCCTACCGTTGTTGACGGTAAAGTCTTAATCGGTACTAACGGCGGCGAATACGGCGTACGTGGTTTCGTAAAGGCTTTCAATGCTGAAACCGGTAAGCTGGACTGGACCTTCCATACCATTCCTGACAAAGGTCATGAAGGCGTATGGGCTGAAAATGATGCAACTGGTCGCAACATGAAGCGTGACATCCCTGCTGAAAAAGCCGCTCTAGCAAAAAACGCTGATTTTTTCAAAACCTTGGGTGGTGGTGTATGGATGACACCTGCAATCGATAAGAAAACCCGAACGGTATTCTTCGTTGCTGGTAACCCATCACCAGACTTGTATGGTGCAGAGCGTCCAGGTGACAATCTTTACACTAACTCCATGATCGCTGTTGATTTGGATTCAGGTAAATACAAGTGGCACTATCAGTACATCGCTCATGATGTATGGGACTTAGATGCTGTTAGCCCACCGATCTTGGTTGATGTAAAAAACAAAGACGGCAAAATGATTCCTGGTGTTATCCATGGCGGTAAAACAGGTCACATCTATGTTCACGATCGTAGCAACGGTAACTTGATCCGCTTCTCTGAAGCTATGGTTTCCCAAGAAGGTCTATGGAGCCTCCCAACTCCAAAAGGTACTCGTATGTCACTGGGTGCTAACGGTGGTGTTGAATGGTCTCCTATGGCAGTACATCCAGGCTTGCGTCTTGCTTTCGCTGCAAATCTTGAACAACCTATGACTTACCACGTTGAAGCTTCTGCTTATCCAGGCGGCAAGCTGTGGTTGGGTGGTGCGTTCAAAAACGTTCCTGGTGAAGAGCAGTTCGGTAACGTTACTGCCGTTAATCTCGATACTGGCAAGATTGCATGGAAAGCACGTACACCACAACCAATGATCGGTGGTGTGTTGGCTACCGCTGGTGATTTGGTTTTCGCTGGCGAAGGTAATGGTTGGTTAAAAGCCTATGATGCAAAATCAGGTAAAGTCTTATGGCAATACCAGTGTGGAGCAGGCGTTAATGCTCCTCCTACTTCTTACACTGTAGATGGCAAGCAGTATATTGCTGTTGCAGCGGGTGGAAATTCACAGCTCGACTTCAAACGTGGCAATAGCGTGTTTGTATTCGCACTGTAATTCTGTTTGAAACTAAAAGAGGCTGCCATGAGGCAGCCTCTTTTTTATCGATTAAACTGAATAGCTATAGGCATGAATCATGAACGTTAGATTTTTATTTATCTTGTTAATCGCACTGAGTAGTTTTTTGTTGCCCGCTCAGGCACAAGATATTGAAGCAGGCAAAAAGAAAGCGGAAGCATGTGCGGCATGTCATGGCGCGGACGGCAATCCTATCGCACCTATGTTCCCAGCACTGGCAGGTCAAAATGCACGTTATATTTATTTGCAGTTAAAAGACTATAAAGAAGGACGCCGCAAGAATGCACTGATGTCGCCTATGGCAACGAGCTTGTCAAAAGAAGATATGCTGGATATGGCGTCTTTCTTCAACGCGCAGAAACAGGCTAAAAATAATTTTAAAACTGATCCGCAACGCATCAAAGCCGGTGCAGCGAAGGCCGAAGAATCCCTGTGCGCTATGTGTCATATGGGTGGTATGTCAGGGCAAAATGAAATTCCGCGTTTAGCCGGACAACATCCTGATTACATTATTACCCAATTAAAGAATTTTAAAGCCCGTGAACGTAACAATGATGCAGGCAATATGACGAGCTTGGCACAAACCCTATCCGAAGACGATATGGTCAATCTTGCTCATTGGATTAGTAATTTGTATTAATTTATTACCCATGTCGTTTCATAGCCGGCGACAGCCGGCTTTTTTTATTTCTGTTTACTGCTATATTCTCGGCTTGAATTTGCTGAGCAAATTACTGTCACGACTATTTTTTTATGGAGCTAGTCTCATGCTGGAATTATTAAGTAATCCAGAAGCTTGGATGGCATTTCTGACCCTTACTGCGCTTGAATTAGTGCTAGGGATAGACAATATTATTTTCATCTCCATCTTGGTGGATAAATTACCGGCGCATCAAAAAGAGCTCGCTAGAAAATTGGGCTTATTTTTGGCAATGTTTATGCGCATTGCTTTATTACTGACCCTAGCTTGGATAGTGGGATTGACTACGCCTATTATTAGTATTCTAGGCCAAGGCTTTTCAGGACGTGATTTAGTTCTATTATTTGGTGGTCTTTTCTTATTATGGAAAAGTGTAGGAGAGATACATGAAACACTAGAATCGAATCAAAATGAAAATGAAAATACGGTGCGTCCGACTGTGAGTTTCAAAGGTATTATTTTTCAAATCATCTTAATTGATTTGGTGTTTTCTCTTGATTCGATTATCACAGCAGTAGGCATGGTAGAGAGTGTGGCGGTGATGATTGCAGCGGTGGTTACCTCAGTTGGTCTTATGATGGTATTTGCTTCTGCTATAGGGAAATTTGTTTCGGCGCATCCTACAATCAAAATGTTAGCGCTCGCTTTTTTGGTAGCAATCGGTGTGTTGTTGATCGCAGAAAGTTTTGGTCATCACGTACCTAAAGGTTATATTTATAGTGCTATGGCGTTTTCAGTGATTGTAGAAATGCTAAACATACGATTACGCCGTCGCCTCTAGTTTTATACTAAATGTGCAGCAACTAATTCTGTTTTGATATACGCATAGAATACCGGCGCTGCAACAACACCAGGCAATCCAAATAGAGATTCCATGATGAGCATGGCGGAGAGTAATTCCCATGCTCGTGCATTAATTTGTGACCCTATAATTTTTGCATTTAAAAAATATTCTAACTTATGTATGGTGACAAGGAATAATAATGCTATGACTGCTATCGCTAAGGATTGCGATAAGCTCACTACCACGATCACAGTATTTGATATTAAGTTACCGATCACCGGCAATAAACCTGCTAAAAATGTGATAAGTATCAGTGTTTTCACGAATGGAAGATGGACACCTGCCATAGGTAAAGCAACTGCTAAAAAGAGTCCTGTAAACAGCGTATTTATAGCTGCGATCCGAACTTGTGCAAATACGATTTGTCTAAATGCAGTATGTAAATTAATGACGCGTTGATGTAAGGCTTTTGCTAAAGGTTGATAGGCTTCTGTGCGCGTGGTGTTATGTGTTGCTGCTAATCCTCCTATCACCATACCTATAATTAAATGCACAATTAATCTTCCTGCTTGTTGCCCAAAATTCTTGGCTTCTGCCGCATGTTCACGCAACCAATGGGTTAACGCTTCTTGTAGAGCTTCTGCGCTTTCAGGTAAATAGCTCGCCATCCAAGGTGGTATTTGAGCGCGAGCTTGATCTAATAAATCTGCTAATTTCTTGAGTAAGTTTCCTAGACTTCCAGCGTCCGACAAAAAATATTCTATCGCCAACCAAATCATGATCGTCAACAAACCAATAATCGCTATTCCTAATAAGGTCACAGCAATTAAGCGTGATCGTTGTCCATTGACTTGCTGACCTAAACGAGGCGCTATTAAATGCACTAACGCATATACAAGCAGTCCTGCATAGAGCGCGGCTAGCAATCCTCCGAGCATGACTTGTATCAATGCGGCAGCGACTAGAAGATAAGAAGAAATTTCTTGTATGTTTTTATTTGCGTTCATCGTGAATGCTTTTTTC
>JBEDCU010000209.1:0-9297 GCA_041176585.1 Pseudomonadota bacterium | reverse complement strand
TCCCGATGCTCTGCAGTTCGAACAAAATGAAATGCAGTCCATCCTGCTAAAAGCTTCATCAAAGTTAAATTACGAACCAATGCCAACTCAACAAGTTTTGAACAGCAACCCTCATCCATCTATAACTAATGCGATCAACAATTCAATCAATAATCGAAACTAAGTAGCTTTACTGCATGGGCGATCACAGTCCGGCTTATAATCATGGGATGCAAAATCTCTTAGCCGGACTGAACGAAGAACAACTCGCTGCTGTCACTCTCCCTGCGCAATCCGCACTCATTCTTGCTGGTGCAGGATCCGGTAAAACTCGGGTCCTGACTACCCGCATTGCTTGGCTAATTCAAACTGGTCAGGTTTCTCCTTCCGGCATTTTGGCAGTCACCTTTACGAATAAAGCCTCAAAAGAGATGCTCACGCGTTTGTCTGCCATGTTGCCGATTAATGCGCGCGGTATGTGGATAGGTACTTTCCATGGATTGTGTAATCGCTTGCTGCGAGCGCATTACCGCGATGCGGCTTTGCCGCAGGCTTTTCAGATTCTGGATGCACAAGATCAGATGTCAGCCATTAAGCGTTTGCTCAAGCGTTTAAATGTGGATGATGAAAAATACCCAGCCCGTAATTTGATGTACTTCATCAATAGCGCAAAAGATCAGGGATTGCGTGCACAAGATGTAGAAGCGAATGATGACTACAACCGTAAGTTCGTTGAACTCTATCAGGCGTATGACGATCAGTGTCAGCGCGAAGGTGTAGTGGATTTTGCTGAGCTGTTATTACGTAGTTATGAACTACTCTCGCGCAACCAGCCTTTGCGTGAACACTATCAAGGACGATTTAAGCATATTCTTGTCGATGAGTTTCAAGATACGAATGACTTACAGTACAAGTGGTTAAAACTGATTTCAGGCTTGACGAGTGCTGTGTTTGCGGTGGGTGATGATGATCAAAGTATTTACGCATTTCGTGGAGCGAATGTGGGCAACATGTCTGCCTTTGAGAGTGAATTTAAAGTAGAAAATCTCATCAAGCTAGAGCAGAACTATCGTTCACACGGTCATATTCTCGATGCTGCAAATATCTTAATTAGTAATAACTCCAAACGCTTAGGTAAAAATTTGCGTACCGATGCTGGTCACGGTGAGCAAGTTAGAATTTTTGAAGCAAGTAGTGATTTACAAGAAGCGCAATGGCTAATTGAAGAAGCCAAGAATCTGATTGCTGAAGGATGGATGCGCAGTGAAATCGCTGTGCTTTATCGGTCTAACGCGCAATCGCGTGTGATTGAACATGCTTTGTTTTCAGCGAGCTTGCCTTACAAAGTCTATGGTGGGCAGCGCTTTTTTGAGCGGGCTGAAATCAAACATGCCATCGCTTATTTACAGTTGATTGATAACTTAAATAATGATTCTGCATTTTTACGGGTAGTGAATTTTCCTACCCGTGGTGTTGGTGCGCGTAGCATAGAACAGCTGCAAGATGCAGCAAGACAGTACAACATCTCTCTCTATCAAGCCGTGCCTTATGTTTCAGGTAAAGCAGGCTCTTCATTGGGTGCATTCATACAACTCATAGAAGGCATACGTTTTGAGACGCAGAATTTACCTCTGCCAGAAATGGTTGAGATCTTGCTCGAAAAAAGTCAATTGCTACTGCACTATCAATCAGATAAAGACGGTGCAGATCGCATAGAAAATCTTCAGCAATTAATTAGTGCCGCAAGTTTATTTATTTCTGAAGAAGGTTTTGGTATTGATGCACCTGCTTTATTAGGTCCACAAGCAACTGCAACTGCAGCGCCTGAATTAGTGATTGGTGATGGTATACAAATCATTGATGCAGATGCACCTCTCTCGGCATTGATGTCACCTCTCTCTGCATTTTTATCGCATGCTTCTTTAGAGGCTGGAGAAAATCAAGCGCAAGCAGGGCAGGATGCGATTCAACTAATGACGGTGCATTCTGCTAAAGGCTTAGAGTTTGATGCAGTGTTCATCACTGGTTTGGAAGAAGGGCTGTTCCCACATGAGAATAGCGAGAAAGAAGAGGAAGGTGTAGAAGAAGAACGTCGTTTAATGTATGTGGCAATTACACGTGCACGTAAACGTCTATACATGAGTTTTGCACAAACCCGTATGTTGCATGGCCAAACACGATACAACATGCGGTCTCGCTTCTTTGAAGAATTGCCCGATGAATCACTGAAATGGTTGTCACCCAGAGTGCAGCCACACTGGGCTGGCCACACAGCGAAAGCTGCATGGTTAGAAACACCTGAGAGTGGTAACAATAAAATTGCGCAAGGATTTAAAAATAAACAAATCGATGCTGGTTGGCGCATAGGCGAGAATGTTCAACACCAAAAATTTGGTGAGGGTGTCATCGTGAATATAGAAGGTAGTGGTTCACAAGCGCGTGCCAATATTAATTTTGGTCGCCACGGCATGAAGCTGTTAGACCTAGGCATTGCGAAGCTAGAAAAAATAAATTAAAGCCACTCTCAGTAACGAGAGTGGTTTACGATGCTTCTGTTATTTTTGCAGCGCCAGGTCTGTCAAACACTTGTACATAAGTGGGATAGAAAGAGCAATACATCACTATCGTCATGACGATGGAAAAAGGCATTAATACCATCATCATGATTTCTGATCTGCCTATGGCAAGCATGAGAATGGCGCTAATGAAGGCAGGTATGGCAATGCCCATCACTATCCATCCTAGACCATAAGCGAGAAACGCTTTGCCACAATTGCGAACCGCAAAAAAACTATAAAAAATCGATTTCACTAAATTCATGCGCTGCCAAGCAGCGAGTGGAGCTGCATGCCATAAGGCCATGCAAAAAGGTATATAGATTAGAGCTGCAAAGATCATTGCTAATGGCAAGGCATCTGCAACGATTTTTTCTTTTTCTGGATTGAGTTGGCCAGATAATAATTTCCAAAACACGCCACCATCTACCACTGAGGAAGCTGCAACAGAAAACACGGCAGCCAACATATAAATTACACCCAGTTGTAACAAGATAGGAAGAGCAGGTGAACGAAAACCTGTCCACAATAAATTGGGTAAAACTTTTTTACCTTGTTCTATATGTACACAAGCCTGCAAAAATGCCATAGAAAAAACGGGCACTAATAATAAAGGCAGTGCTTGTCCTATCAGGGGAATCAGCGAGACTGCAAACATCAGGAGCATGTAGAGTAGGAATAGCATGCTGAGTTCGGCTGGTTGTTTGCGAAACAGAGCAAATCCTTGCCTGATCCACTCTATGCCAACTTGGGAGGGTATGTTTTGCATATTAGGGTAGGCCTATAACAGGATGCGTTATACGATGACGCAATATGCGTTCGAAATGCGTAGGATCATGCGGCGTTAACATTTCGGCTGCACGTGGCAAATAAAAATCATACAGACGTGATAACCAGAAACGCAGTGCTGCCGCACGTAATAAGGTGGGCCATGCTGTCTGTTCAGCTTCAGTGAATGGTCGCTCTGAGTGATAAGCATGCAGCATAGCTTGCACACGATCCTTATCGCTTGCACCGGTATCAAGATCAATACACCAATCATTTAATGTGACAGCAACATCAAATAACCATGTATCGCAACCGGCAAAATAAAAATCAAAAAATCCACCGAGCTTATCGCCATTGAACATGACGTTATTGCGAAATAAATCAGCATGAATAGGACCATGCGGTAATGCGCGATACACATCCGACGCAGCAAAAGCTTGCTGAAATTGCAGTTCAGTAGAGAGTAAGGTTTGCGCTGCTGCAGGAATGAAAGGTAAGACTTGTGGTGTGGTTTCATTCCACCATGCCAGACCACGTAAGTTAGGTTGAATCAATGTGTAGTCTTTTGCTGCTAAATGCATACGCGCCAACATGTCACCAACTTCAGCACAGTGTTGTGCGGTGGGGTGTGGCTGCCAATCACCTTCAAGACGCGTGACTATTGAAGCAGGTTTGCCATGTAGTGTATTGATGATGTCGCCATGATGATTCGCAATCGGTGCGGGCACCAACACATTACGTTCTGCTAAATGCCGCATTAAATGCAGATAAAACGGTAACTGCTCAAACGTGAGTTTTTCAAAAATGGTGAGTACGAATTCACCTTTTTCAGCGCTCAGAAAAAAATTACTATTCTCTATACCCGATGCAATACCTTTCAGTGCATGCACTTTCCCTATCGGGAACTGCGCTGCCCAAACATGCAGTTCTTCTAAGGTGACGGGTGTAAAAACTGCCATAGGTGGTGGACTTAATCTACTGCGCTTATTGCTCAGTAGTGTGCTGAAAGAAAATTAGCGTGAAGGTGGAGGCGGTGCACCGTTATCAATGACAGGATTTTTTGATTTAGAGCGAAACTCAAAAATTTCCCACTGTGCTGCTCGTCCACCTGATTGTGAGGAAGAGAATTGCTCACTTGGTGTCACGTAATAAGTATTACCACCTTTTTTTACACGCACAGAGGTCACAGCATTCTGTTCACGAATTTGCGTAATTTCTTGTGCATTTGCCGCTGTTTTTGGTTTTTCAGCTGTGACATCCACATCAGGCACGGCTTCCAAATTGCTGGGCGGTGCTGCCAACACTGCGCTACTGATGGCGGTTAGCAGTAATGCAGACCACAGCATAAGTGAACGGTTTAAATAGAATTCAGGCTGTTTCATGACGCGACCCCGCAGTGAAAGCAAGCCGATTTGCTTGCAGTGCCCCATTTTATCAAAACAGACCACCTGCTATTCATAATAGTGAATGAGCTTGTGATCCAGAGTCGGGGAGGACGATATCGTGGGCTTCATAAAATGCAAAAATAGCATCAATTATGTTCGCAGGTTCATCAATCACTTGAACGAGCTGCATATCTTCTGCATTAATCATGCCGCGTTCCACCATGTTTTTGTTGATCCATTCTAGTAAGCCATGCCAAAAATGAGTGCCCACTAGAATCACAGGAATACGTTTGGTTTTACCAGTCTGTATTAGTGTTAATACTTCAGTCAGTTCATCCAAGGTGCCAAAGCCACCGGGCATGACGACATAGGCATCGGCATATTTTACAAAGGCGACTTTACGTGCAAAGAAATGTCTAAATGACAGAGAAATATTTTGCCAAGCATTACTCGATTGCTCTCGCGGTAGTTCTATGTTTAAACCGACTGAAGGAGATTTCCCCTCAAAAGCGCCCTTGTTTGCAGCTTCCATAATGCCAGGACCACCACCTGAGATCACCGCAAAACCTGCATCTGAAAGGCGACGCGCGATATCCACAGTTTTTTCATAGTCAGGATCATCAACACTAGTGCGTGCTGATCCAAACAATGAAACTGCTGGGCGTATTTCTGAGAGACGTTCAGCGGCGTCGATAAACTCTGCCATAATCGTGAACATCTGCCACGATTCACTCGCTTTGCGCGAGGTGGCACGCTCAATATTTTTCAATTGCCGCAATGGCGGCACATTTTTTCTATCGCTTTCCATATGAATAAAACCCTGTTGCTGGTGGATGGATCTAGCTATCTGTATCGAGCTTTTCATGCAATGCCAGACTTGCGTAACGCCGAAGGCGCTCCCACCGGTGCTATCTACGGCATGATCAACATGCTACGTCGCTTACGGCAAGATTACTCGGCAGCATACATTGCCTGTGTGTTTGATGCAAAAGGGAAAACCTTTCGCGATGACCTCTATCCCGAATACAAAGCCAATCGCGCTTCCATGCCAGAAGATTTGGTTTTGCAAATAGAGCCAATTCATGAAGTGGTGCGTGCTTTGGGTTGGCCTATCTTAATGATAGAAGGCATAGAAGCCGATGATGTAATAGGCACACTCTCCGTTCAGGCCACGCAAGCAGGTTTAAGCACGGTGATCTCGACTGGTGATAAAGATTTAGCACAGCTGGTGAATGACAACGTCACGCTGATTAACACCATGAGTAATGAAAAACTCGATCGTGCTGGTGTGATTGCTAAGTTTGGTGTGCCACCTGAACGTATTGTGGATTACCTCACTTTAGTAGGTGACACGGTAGATAACGTACCTGGTGTTGAAAAAGTGGGGCCTAAGACTGCAGTCAAATGGTTAACGCAATATGACTCTTTAGATGGTGTGGTTAGCCATGCGTCGGATATTGGTGGCGTGGTGGGTGAGAATTTACGTAAGACTTTAGATTGGTTGCCACAAGCGCGTACTTTAGTCACAGTGAAATGTGATTGTGATTTAAGCGCGCAAATGCAATCGATTTCAGAAACACTGAATCAACAAGAAGAAAACACAGAAGCTATGCGTGCATTTTTTTCACGCATGGGATTTCGTACTTGGTTACGTGAACTGAATGCAGAAAATACAGCAGATAAAAATGCATCTGTTTCATCAGCGACAGAATCACCCATCAATTCCGATGGAGAACAGCAAGCAGCGTTATTTGCTGTTGCACCTGTTGAAACACATTACGAGTTGGTCTTGACACAAGAGCAGTTAACTAAATGGTGTGCCATTGTTGAGCAAGCCGAGCTTACAGCAGTTGATACTGAAACCACTTCTTTAGATGCTATGCAAGCGCAGTTAGTAGGCATTTCACTTTGTGTGGAAGCAGGAACGGCTGCGTACATTCCAGTTGCGCATCAATATCCTGGTGTGGCGGAACAGTTATCACGCGCTGACGTACTTGCTGCGTTAAAGCCTTGGCTAGAGAATGATGCAAAAGCTAAAGTAGGCCAGCATCTTAAATATGACAGTCATGTGTTTGCCAATCATGGTATTCAAGTACAAGGCATTTCACAAGACACTTTATTAGAGTCCTATGTTTTAGAGTCGCATAAAAAACATGACATGGATAGTTTGTCCCTGCGTTGGTTGAATCGTAAAACTATTAGCTATGAAGAGATTTGTGGAAAAGGTGCATCGCAAATTGGTTTTGAAGAAGTGAGTTTAGAAACAGCTTTGAACTACGCAGCAGAAGATGCTGATGTCACGCTGCAGTTGCATCAAGCGATGTGGCCTAGATTAGAATCTAATGACAAACTGCGTTTTATTTATGAAAAAATTGAATTGCCTGTTTCACGCGTATTGCAGCAAGTCGAGCGCAATGGTGTGTTGATAGATAGTGATTTGCTAGCAAAGCAATCTGCAGAAATTGGTCAGCGCTTGCTTGAAATAGAAAAACAAGCGCATGAATTAGCAGGGCAGCCTTTTAACTTAAATTCACCTAAACAGTTAGGTGAAATATTTTTCGATAAGCTTAAGCTACCCGTCGTAAAGAAAACACCGAGTGGTTCACCTTCAACGGATGAAGAAGTATTACAAAAGCTAGCTGAAGATTATCCTCTACCTAAAGTGTTATTGGAATATCGTAGCCTAGCTAAACTCAAATCTACTTACACCGATAAGCTACCTAAGATGGTGAATGCTGCTACAGGGCGTGTGCATACCAACTATGGTCAAGCGATTGCAGTGACAGGTAGGTTGTCATCGAATGATCCGAATCTACAAAATATACCTATACGTACTGCAGAAGGTCGTCGTATTCGTGAAGCTTTCATAGCGCCAGCAGGTAGTGTGATTGTCTCTGCGGATTATTCGCAAATTGAATTACGCATCATGGCGCATTTATCAGGTGATGAAAATATGTTGCGTGCTTTTGCGGCGGGTGAAGATATTCATCGCGCAACCGCAGCAGAAATTTTTGGATTAGCCTTAAGTGAAGTCAGTAGTGAGCAACGTCGTTATGCAAAAGTGATTAACTTTGGTTTGATGTATGGCATGAGTGCTTTTGGTCTGGCAGGCAACTTAGGAATAGAGCGATCCGCAGCTCAGATGTATATGGAAAAATATTTCACACGTTTTTCTGGTGTGAAGCAATTTATGGACGATGTGCGTCAGCAAGCGAAATCACAAGGCTATGTAGAAACCGTATTTGGCCGCAGACTATGGCTGCCTGAAATTAACTCACCGAATGGTCCACGTAGACAAGGTGCAGAGCGGGCAGCGATTAATGCGCCTATGCAGGGAACAGCAGCAGATTTAATTAAGCTCGCGATGATCGATGTACAAAAATGGTTAACCGCATCGCAGATGAAAACTCTGATGGTGATGCAAGTACATGATGAACTCGTATTAGAAGTGCCGGAAAATGAATTAGCGCTGGTTAAAGAAAAACTCCCCGCTTTAATGGCAGAGGTGGCGCAATTAAAAGTACCTTTATTGGCTGAAGTGGGTGTAGGGCCTAATTGGGATCAAGCGCATTAAGCATCTGATTAGCTTGTATGCGATGTAGTGGTGATTAATTAAATAAACGAGGTGCAGAAATGGATAGACGTGATTTTCTTCAAACGACGATGGGTGTGACATTCGCAGCGGCAGTCTTGCCTACGTTGGCTGAGTCGCCAGTCGTAACTGATAGTGATGGGTTGCTAACAGGTATCGTTACGATAGAGTCAGGTGGGCAAACTATTCCAGTCTATAGAGCACAGCCTAAGGGCGGGAAGAATCTTCCTGTTGTGTTAGTTGTGTCTGAAATTTTTGGTGTGCATGCACACATAGCAGACATAGCGCGACGCTTTGCTAAGCAAGGGTATCTCGCATTAGCGCCAGATTTATATGCGCGACAAGGCGATCCATCTACTTACACATCGATCCCTGATTTAATTAAAGAGTTGGTATCAAAAATACCTGATGTACAAGTCATGCAAGATTTAGATGCATGCTGTGATTGGGCAGCTAAAAACGGTGGTGATAAAAACAGAATAGCAATCACTGGATTTTGTTGGGGTGGACGTATCACTTGGTTATATGCAGCACATAACCCAAAAATAAAAACAGGTGTGGCTTGGTACGGTAAGCTCGTGAATGATAAGAATGCCTTGCAAACGCAAACTGCAATA
This sequence comes from Pseudomonadota bacterium, assembly GCA_041176585.1. GTDB lineage: Bacteria > Pseudomonadota > Gammaproteobacteria > Burkholderiales > Burkholderiaceae_D > Pernthalerella. Next base: position 401 of record JBEDCU010000209.1, on the reverse strand, counting down.
GAGATAGCGCCCAAGCTGACTGTACCTGTGCTAGGTTTATATGGTGCTAAAGATAGTGGTATTCCTCTTGATACGGTTGAAAGTATGAAGACTGCACTCAGTAAAGAACGTAGTGCTTCAGAGTTTGTGGTGTATCCCGATTCTGGTCATGCATTTCATGCAGATTACCGACCTAGTTATGTGGCAGCTGATGCGCGCGATGCTTGGCAGCGCTGCTTGGACTGGATGAAGAAGTATGGCGTTTGATGTTGGTAGCGATTGAATTGCTGAAAGTAGCGGGCTATGGTTTAATCCGCAGGCTTTCTTTTTGTGTGATGCGGAGCTAAAAATTAATTCCACGCTGTCTTATATTTTGCTGGCCACGACTCTTGCGGGAGTCATTAGTATTTCTGCTGCGGCTT
>JBEDCU010000208.1:0-3572 GCA_041176585.1 Pseudomonadota bacterium | reverse complement strand
CAAGCGTATTCATGGACCACGCCTATAGGCTCACAAATTGCTGTGCGTCTGTTACAAGGCAATGTGTCACAAGAGATGAAGTTTGCACCGAATCAGTTGAATCAAACTTTACTGATGTATCAGCAGATGCTGACAGAACAGCCAGCTGATTTAATCGTGACACCAGAAACAGCATTGCCTGTGTTTGCAGAAGAACTTCCAGCAGACTATCTAAAGCATTTTTCTGACTTTGCAAACGCCACTCGTAGTCAATTAATCATAGGTTTGCCGTGGACTACGGCACCTGATGTGTATTTCAATAGCGTGTTAGGGCTAGGCGCTAGCAACACAACAGCTTATCGCTATGACAAACATCATCTAGTACCCTTCGGTGAATTCATTCCTTTAGGTGCGCGTTGGTTTATTAATCTCATGCACATACCACTTGGTGATTTCACACGTGGCCAAGAAATTCAAGCTGCTATGCCAGTGAAAGATCAATGGATACTGCCTAACATCTGCTACGAAGATTTATTTGGTGAAGAAATCGCACATCAACTACGCGCTGCGCAACAGCAAGGTAAACCGGTCGCCAGTGTTTTATTAAACGTTTCCAATATTGCATGGTTTGGTGACACCATCGCTTTACCTCAGCATTTACAAATTTCTCAAATGCGCACGCTAGAAACTGGTCGCCCCATGCTACGCGCCACCAACACTGGAGCCACTGCCATCATTAATGCGCAAGGACAGGTAGTAGCTGTCTTACCCGCATTTGAACGCGCAACTCTGAGCGGTCAGGTACAGGGTATGCAAGGTCAGACTCCCTACATCTTGTTTGGGAATTTCCTGCCGGTGGGACTGGCATGTTCACTACTCTTGCTGCTCTGGTTGCGAGCACGACGCAATCACTCTTAAATCGACCTATTGCTTAGGCGACCTAGAGCATAAAACCCGTTAAAATCTAGGGTTTAGTGAATTCATTTTGCTCTATCAAGGACAGTTTGCATGCTCACCTTCCAACAAGTTATTTTGACTCTACAAGAGTACTGGGACGCACAAGGTTGCGCACTCCTGCAACCCTACGATATGGAAGTGGGCGCAGGCACTTCACACACCGCGACTTTTTTACGTGCGATTGGTCCTGAGCCATGGCGTGCTGCTTATGTGCAGCCATCACGTCGTCCTAAAGATGGTCGCTATGGTGAAAATCCTAATCGCATGCAGCATTACTATCAATATCAAGTTGTACTCAAACCTGCGCCAGAAAATATTCTCGATTTATATTTAGGATCACTAGAAGCACTCGGACTAAAACTCAAAGAAAACGATGTCCGTTTTGTGGAAGATGACTGGGAAAATCCTACCCTAGGTGCATGGGGACTAGGATGGGAAGTCTGGCTGAATGGTATGGAAGTCACACAGTTCACTTACTTTCAGCAAGTGGGTGGCATTGATTGCAAACCCGTACTGGGCGAAATCACTTACGGCATAGAACGTCTAGCAATGTATTTACAAGGCGTAGAAAATGTTTTTGATTTAGTGTGGACGGAATGGGAAGAGCATGGCGTCAAACGTAAACTCACTTATGGCGATGTGTTTCATCAAAATGAAGTTGAACAATCCACTTACAACTTTGAACACTCGAATGCTGAATTTTTATTCTCACTGTTTAGCAATTACGAATCCGAAGCCAAACGTTTATTAGAAGTGCCATTGGCTTTGCCTGCTTATGAAATGATTTTAAAAGCAGCGCACACGTTTAATTTACTCGATGCACGTGGCTCTATCTCCGTAACAGAACGTGCCGCTTATATAGGCCGCATACGCAATCTTTCGCGCGCTGTAGCACAAGCCTATTACGTATCACGTGAAGAATTAGGCTTTCCTATGCTGGGTGACACACGTGCTGCTGCTTAATGCAGTGTCGATGCCTAATTTTTTATTTCGTAAACCGAAACTATTTGTCTGAACAACATGAAGCAAACACTGCTAGTTGAACTACTCACCGAAGAACTTCCACCCAAGGCGCTCGCTAAATTAGGCGAAGCTTTTTCTGCTGCGATGTTCGAAGGCTTGTCTGCGCGTGCATTCTTAGAAGCTGATGCAGTCGCAACCGCTTATGCAACACCACGTCGTCTCGCTGTCTCTATAACAGGTGTACGTGCCACCTCACCCGACAAAGCTATCCGTGAAAAAGTCTTACCGGTTGCGATTGCTCTCGACAAAGAAGGTCAGCCTGCAGCGCCACTGATTAAAAAATTAGCAGTACTTGCACAGCAAGCCGGATGCGATGCGATCACACTAAACCAACTTGAACGCGCCAATGATGGCAAAGCAGAGAGTTTTTTCTTTACCTATACCGCTGCAGGTCAGGCTCTACACACTGGACTACAAGCGACATTAGAAGAAGCGATCACTAAACTACCTATTCCTAAGCTCATGAGTTATCAACGTCCGGACGGCACCACTGTGCAATTCGTACGTCCTGTGCATAAACTCATCGCTTTACATGGTAGCGACATTATTCCCCTCACCTTACTTGGACTACAAACAAGTAATGTCACTTTAGGTCATCGTTTTTTAAGTACACAAGCAGAAATCATCATTCCTTCTGCAGAACAGTATGCTGATTTACTAGCCACAAAAGGTAAAGTCATTGCTAGTACTAGTGAGCGTAAAGAAAAAATACGTACAGCATTACTCGCTCAAGCGGGTGCCGATAAAATTTTAATGCCTGAATCTTTATTAGATGAAGTCACGGCACTCGTTGAATGGCCAGTGGTATATGAATGCCACTTCGATAATGAATTTTTATCTGTACCTCAGGAATGTTTAATCCTGACCATGCAAACCAATCAAAAATATTTTGCCTTAACAGATCAAGCCGGCAAACTCCGTTCACGCTTTTTGATTGTCTCAAATGTAGCAACTGACAACCCACAACATATTATCGAAGGCAATCAACGTGTAGTCCGTCCACGCTTATCTGATGCAAAATTCTTTTTTGAACAAGATAAAAAGAAAAAACTCAGCGATAGACTTATAAATTTAAGTAGTGTGGTGTATCACAACAAACTAGGTTCACAAGCGGAACGTAATCAACGTGTAGTCAGCATTGCTAACGATATTGCATCCTCACTCGGCGCTGATAGCAAACTTGCACAACGTGCTGCGCAACTATCTAAAGCTGATTTGCTAACTGATATGGTCGGTGAGTTCCCAGAGTTACAAGGCATTATGGGTACTTACTATGCTCAACATGATGGCGAACATCCTGACGTTGCCAACGCAATTTCAGAACATTATCAACCGCGTTTTGCAGGCGATGCTTTACCTGTTACTACTACCGGTACAGTGGTTGCACTGGCTGATAAATGTGAAACCTTAGTAGGTATCTGGGGCATAGGCTTAGCACCTACTGGGGACAAAGATCCTTTTGCTTTGCGTCGTCATGCTTTAGGTATTTTACGTATGCTGATTGAAAAACGCTTAGCACTATCGCTCTCTCATCTACTGCAGCAAAGTGCTGCAAGCTTTACTGGTAATGCGCATTTTTCTGACCCCTCACAAGATGTAATGCATTTCCTCTA
>JBEDCU010000207.1:0-3680 GCA_041176585.1 Pseudomonadota bacterium | reverse complement strand
GTGACATATAAAACAGGAATAGCTAGTTCACGATGTAGCTTATCGAGATAAGGCAGTATTTCTTCTTTACGCTGACTATCCAGTGCAGCTAATGGTTCATCCATTAATAATAATCTTGGCTTGACAGCTAGCGCACGTGCAATACCTACGCGTTGACGTTCACCACCAGATAGCGTATGCGGCTTACGCTTTAACAGCGCTGCTATGCCGAGTAAATCAATCAAACCATGAATATCTATGCCTTGTTGATGTTTACTACGTTTTAATCCGTATTCAAGATTTTCCATCACACTTAAATGCGGAAATAAACTTGCCTCTTGAAATACATAGCCGATTTCACGCTGATGCGGCGGCACCCAGACATGCTCGTCTTGCCACATCACGTCATGCAAACACACGCGACCTTGTACATTTTTTTCTAATCCAGCTATACATCGTAAGATCGTTGTCTTGCCACAGCCTGATGGACCAAATAAAGCGGTGACACCTTGCGTAGGTAAATTCAGATCCACATCTAATTCAAAACCTGACCACTTCACCTGCAGCTTGGCGAGAAATTTATCCACGTCCTTGCTCCCTAAGCGGTTGCACTCGCCAAATTTGCAAAGCCATTAAAACAATAAAAGAAAACACCAACATGATTAAGGACAAATGATGCGCCTGCGCATATTCCATCGCTTCTACATAATCATAAATCTGAACTGAAGCAACTCGCGTCTGACCAGGGATATTCCCGCCTATCATCAGCACCACACCAAACTCACCTACCGTATGCGCAAAACTCATCACACATGCAGTGATAAAGCCTGGGAGAGCTAAAGGAACTGCGACAGTAAAAAAAGCATCGAGTGGCGATGCTCCCAAGGTGGCAGCAACTTCTAAGGGACGGCGCCCAATCGCCTCAAATGCATTTTGCAAAGGCTGCACCATGAAGGGCAGTGAATAAAAAACAGAGGCAACAACTAATCCCCAAAAAGTAAAGGGCAACAAACCTAAACCCAGTGCTTCAGTGAGCTTACCCACTACACCATTCGGCCCCATCGCGAGTAACAGATAAAACCCTAAAACAGAAGGTGGCAGCACAATAGGCAAAGCAACCAGTGCACTCACAGGCGCTTTCAATTTATTTTGTGTTTGCGCTAACCACCATGCAATGGGCGTGCCTATCAACAGTAGCAAAACAGTCGTTACTGTTGCGAGACGTAGTGTAAGCCATATTGCTTGTAGCGCTAGAGGATCGGGCATAAGAGATGTTTCGATTAATTTTTATTCTGATTTAAGTTAAGTCACTACACCAAGGCACTGATGAATACGACGTGCTACGTATTGGTGAGTAAGACTTCAGTCTATTTATAACCATAAGCTACTATGATTTTTTTAGCTTTATCCGACTTTAAATATTCAAGCAAAGCTTTTGCAGCGACTGTATCTTTACCTGCATTGAGTAAAATTGCATCTTGCTTAAGCTGATCATGAAATTCTTGCGGCACTATCCATGTAGAACCTGATTTCACTTTACCGTTTTCTGTAATCTGCGATAAAGCGACAAAGCCTAATTGTGCATTTCCACTGGTGACGAATTGATAAGTCTGCGCAATATTTTCCCCTTGTACTACGCGTGGCTCTAACTTAGTTAACACACCTAGCTTTAACATCGTTTGTACTGCCGCCTGACCATAGGGCGCCACTTTAGCATTAGCGATAGCAAGAAATTTGAATTTATCAGTTTTTAAAACACCACCACCTTGATCAATAAGATTAGCATCGGGCGACCATAACGCTAAGGTACCAATTGCATAAGTAAACTGTGTTTCAGCAATCGCCTTCGCTTCTTTCGCCAGCTTACGTGGTGTTTCATCATCTGCTGAAATGAACACTTCAAATGGTGCACCATTTATAATCTGCGCATAAAATTTTCCTGTTGCACCGGGTGTGGCTAAGACTTTATGTCCAGTATCTTTTTCAAACTGAACAGTAATTTCCTCTAAAGTCTTAGCGAAATTAGCAGCGACTGCGACTTTAACTTCTGCAGCGTGCACATGTGCTGTAAACAATGCACCTAATAGCGATAAAACTAATTTTATAGTTAAGTTAATTTTCATTTTTCTGTCCGAACTTTTACATCCTCACTCGCCTGCACATTCATGGCGCTTAACGCTATGTATGCACCGACTATCACTGCAGCTGATTTTTTTAGTTTGATTAAGTTTTTCATAAAACTTTTACCGTTAATTAATTAACAATACATTCCTCATTTTCAAAATATATTTAGCTATATTTTGTAAGGCAAAAAAAGAGAGAGCTGATTAATCGTAATGATTAATCTTTATTTTGATTCAATGAATTAACCTAACTCACATCAAAATATAGTAAGATATATTTTGCTTATCGGAAATAATACCCAAGCTGCCTTAACCTGTCAAATATCAGCCCTAAAACTATGCGACCTGCAAAATTCAATCTGGATGCGGAATTAACGGTAAGAGTAGGCGATGAATTACTCGCCAATTCAAAGCGCATCGCCTTATTGCGTCAAATTGATCAAAGTGAAAATCTCACTAAAGCAGCCAAGCTCGCGGGATATAGCTACAAAGGCGCGTGGGATTCGATTCAGCAGATGAGTGAATTATCAGGAGGCACTCTGCTAGAAAGACATGCAGGAGGCAAAGGCGGTGGACGCACTAAACTCACTGAAAGAGGCAAACAATTATTAAAAAACTTCAGCTTGATTCAAACCGAGCATCAACGTTTTATAGCGCGCTTAGATAAGCTTGCCAATGGTTTATCTGCAGATTACGCAGCGCTCGCAGAAATTCCTATGAAAACCAGTGCGAGAAATCAATTTGCCGGTGTGATTGCCTCGATTAATCAAGGTCCCGTGCATGATGAAATTGAAATTCGTTTGCATGAGCATCTGCCTCTCACCGCCTCGATTACACACGAGAGTTCAAGAGAGCTAAAACTTGAAATTGGTGCCAAAGTATTTGCACTCATTAAAGCATCGATGGTGCATATAGCTACGGAAGAGTGTAATGAAAGTTCTGTTAACTATTTTTCTGGAATAGCAAAAAATATCATTACAGGAAAAAATTATTCAGAAATTATTCTTGCGCTAGAAGAAGGAATAGAGATTGTTGCGACGATTCCCAATACAACAAAACAAATAAAGTCGATTCAGGCTGGCGATGAAGTGAGTCTCTGGTTTGATCCATCGAATGTCATACTTGGTATCGCCGCCTAAATAAAGAAATACATTATTTCACTGTGATCTCTATCGACTTACGTAATTTCTCACCGTAGGAACGATGCGCACCATCTGCAAATTGCAAGGTGAGTTTATATTTACCTGGCTGTAAAAATACTTCTGTTTCAGTCTGCCCTTTGCCGAAATGCTTATGCTGATTATCATTCGGTATGGTGTAGCCTTCTTCTATATTTCTCGCATTAATCAATAAATGATGATGGCCTGTACCAGTCGCCATCTCACCTGCAGGAGCGACTTTCATACCTGTCACAGCCATTTTTACGATGAAAGTGGTGGGAACGGTATCACCATCTTTGGGCTCAATAAAATCTATAGACTGCGCAAAAGACCATGTAGCGCATATTGCAGAAATTAATCCCACTAAAACAAATTTGATTTTCATTTTTTCACCTATCTGCTCATCAGAGATTTATAA
>JBEDCU010000206.1:0-18741 GCA_041176585.1 Pseudomonadota bacterium | reverse complement strand
GCGGTTGATTTAGTTAAAGAGTTGGCTGATGTAGCAACAGCGCGTGGTTGTGAATTCCTCGAAGCACCGGTTACCAACGCGATAGATTTTGCTGTGTTGGGCAGACTCTCGATTTTTGTAGGTGGTGATGCTGCTTGCTTTGAAAAGCATAAGCCTATCTTTGATGTCATCGGTGAAAAAATATTCCATGTGGGCGTGCATGGTAATGGCGCCACCATTAAATTATTAACTAATCTATTGTGGTTTGTGAGTGCAGCAACCATAGGCGAAGGTTTAATGTTGGGTGCTAAAGCTGGCATTCCACTCCACACAGTATGGGAAGCGATTAAATCAAGTGCGGGTAATAGCTGGGTTGCAGAACATGATGTGCCTTCAATTTTTGCAGGCCACTATGATCCTAGTTTTTCACTTGCGTTGTGCTGCAAAGATTTAGGTTTAATTAATGACATCGCAAAAAGTCAGGGCTATGAACTGACTATGGGTAGCTTTGTACAAAAAGTGTTTGAGCAAGCGCGTCAAACTTATGGCGATGACGCTGCTGAATTACATGTAGTACGCTTACTTGAAGAACGTACCGGTTTATTTTTAAGACCACCACATGGCACTACAGAACCGCATCGCGGAACTGTTGATACTCCTCATGACAAATAAACGTCAACCTCAATTATTAGCAGAAGCTAAGCGACACATGCCTCAGGGTGTCGCTGAAAACTATCGCTATTGGGGTGATGATAGAACTGTATTTATTGAACATGCTAAGGGCTGCACGCTAACCGATTGCGATGGTAAGACCTATGTGGATTTTCGTTTAGGTTATGGTCCTATCATTCTCGGTTATAGAGATGATCGTGTAGATCAAGCAGTGGTAAGACAAATTACCGAGCGTGGCACGCTCTCAGGTTTTGCAACTGAACTCGATGCAGAAGTGGTCAAGCAAGTCAAAGCCTTGTGCCCTAATGTAGAAAAAATGCGTTTCGCAAATTCAGGTACAGAAGCGGTGATGGGTGCAGTGCGCACTGCACGCGGATTTACTAAGCGTGAGCGTGTGGTGATAGTGGAAGGTGGCTTTCACGGTTTGTATGATGAAATGATGTGGAAGTCCGATATAGAAAATTGGGATCCACATGGAGCGCAGCAACCTGGTGTGATTCCATTTGGTGGCGGTATTCCACCGCGAGCACGTAGTCTGGTGGATTTCATTGTGCTCAATGATTTCAATATGCTGGAGCGTTTGTTTGAAGAGCATCACCAAGAATTGGCTTGCATACTTTTAGAACCTATTATCGGTAATGCAGGCAGCATTGCAGCAACGCAGGAATGGCTACAACGTTTGCGTGATCTATGTACTGAGCATGGCACTATGCTCATCATTGATGAAGTCAAAAGTGGATTTAGAGTTGCTAAGGGTGGTGCGCAACAACTATATGGAATCTACGCGGATCTTTCTACGTATGCTAAAGCAATGGGCAATGGTTATCCCGTAGCCGGTTTTGGAGGTCGAGCAGATGTAATGGATGTGGTCGGTGCATTTCGTGGTGGTGTAGTGCATGGTGGTACTTACACTGGTAATCTGGTTGCCCTAAGTGCAGCGCATGAAACATTACGCATTTTGACTGAGACCGATGCATTACAAACGATAGATCGTGTTGGTTTGCAAATTCAAGAGTTGTTAGGACGGGTATTTACAGCGGCAGGCATAGAATTTATGTTTGCTGGTCCACCTGCTATGTTTGGCATACACTTCACACCAACAGTGCCTTCTAATTATCGTGATTGGCGCATTACTAATAGTGATCTCTATCGTGATTTCGCTTGGAAGTTAATTGATTACGGTGTCATGCTAGAACCGGATTCACGTGAGCCTTGGTTTCTGTGTGAAGCGCATCAAGAAGTCGATCTCGGTTGGTTAGAAGAGGTTGCTCATCGTGCTATGACAGAAGCTTGTGCTATGCATCGCTAAAATTTTATAACTATGACCTTACTAGTTCGATCACTACTCTTGGCTTTCTTATACTGCTTGTGTTCTCAAGCTGCTTGGGCAGAAGGCTGGATACGCTATGCCGATAACGACAAAGTTGATATGTACTTTGATAGTTTCCATAAACGGAAAATGGGTGACACTGCATTCGTATGGGATTTGCATGATTTGAAATTACCTGCAAAGCGTAGCAATGAATTTGTTTATAAGTCCGTTGGCTACGCAGTGGAATATCAATGTCGTGCAATGAAGCGTCGTGTGCTTGCTATTAAATGGTACAGCGACAAAATGGGTGAAGGTAAACAACAAGTTGAAGAAGGTGTGGTGGGGGATTGGGTTGTGATCACGCCGGGTTCAATAGAAAAACTTTTGTTTGATCATATTTGCGAATAAAGCAGGTATACCTATTTACCTGCCTATTCATCTTGCATTGATAATTTATCAAGTTCAGGTAATTTCCTTCTAGTTTTGATTACAGCGCTTTTTTCAGAAAAGCTTGTAACTCTGCCGCTTCTCTTTCGGTTGCACTGCGATCTATTTCTTTACCATTTTTAAAAATAATAATCGTGCTTTGAATTTTCGCTTTGAAAAAAGTCACTGATTTTCGTTGACCGTCATAGTCCACTTCTAAGAACGTTACATCTTTGAATTCAGCAGTTTTCATTGCTGCATTAATTTGCACATCTTGCGCCTTGCAAGTCCCACACCAGTCAGCATGGATATGCACAACCACCGTTTTACCTTGGCTAATTAGGTTTTCAAATACTTGTTGGTTATAGGTTTGTCCAGCAGCAAAGACTTGGGTACTGATAGCTAAGGCGAAGAGCGCAATAAGGGTTTTCAAAGGTGTCATGCTTATCTCCAGTGGCAATTGATGAATGATTAATCATGCAGAGTGACATATTATGCTAGTCATTACAGAAGCAGCCTAGTCTGCGCATTGCTAATTCGATAAGGCGTTTTAATTATTCATTATGGAACACTCTAATATTGCGGAATTCAAAGAACATCAACGTGCAATGTGGGCATCGTTTGCACCCTCGGCTATTTTTACTACACCAGTTGCAGCGCACTTAGTCGCCTTTGCTGGTGTGCAGGCTGGCATGAAGATATTAGACGTTGGAACAGGTACAGGTGTGGTCGCCATTACTGCTGCGCGTCATGGTGCGCATGTGACGGGTTTAGATTTAACGCCTGAGTTACTAGAGCAAGCGAAAGAAGATGCTGCTATTGCAGGTCAGACTGACATCGAATGGCTAGAGGGTGATGCTGAAGCATTGCCTTATGCAGATAATAGTTTTGATTTGGTGCTAAGTCAGTTTGGACATATGTTTGCTCCCCGACCTGAAGTCGTGGTCAAAGAGATTAAACGTGTGTTACGTAAAGGAGGACGTTTTGCTTTTGCTAGCTGGCCACCAGAACATTTAATGGGTAAATTGTTCGCTTTAGTCAATCGTATTGCGGCTGTTTCTGATGTGATTTCTTCGTCGCCTGAGCAATGGGGAGATCCACATATTATCCAAGATCGATTACAAGGGTACTTTGATCAATTATTTTTTGAAAGAGGAACGATGTTGTCACCTGCACTGAGTGTGGCACATAGACGAATTGCATTCGAACGTTCTTTTGGACCTTTAAAGCAAACAATATTAAACCTAGCAGGAGATACTTCCAAACTTAAAGCACTGCGTAGCGAGTTAGATGAAATTATTGCACCCCATTTTTATGCAAATCAATTTCATCAAAGTTATTTGATGACGCGTTGTGTGGTGATGAAGTAAGTTAGTGAAGGAGATAAAATGAAAGCTGATGCCCACCATAAAATAGATTTATCGCCTTGGCGCGTACGGACTAAATCGAAGGTGTTACTCGATGAGATCGATACTTTTTTACCTGAAAAATTTTTTGGTAAATCCGATGATTTAAATGAAAGAGTAGAAAAGCTATCTCAGAAGTTGAATAAATTTCAAAACTTACTCTATGCATCAAAAAATAAAGCCGTGCTATTGGTTTTACAAGGCATGGATACATCCGGTAAAGATGGTGTGATTCGTCATGTTTTTTCACATGTCAGTCCATTAGCAACTCACGCAATTGCATTTGGTGCGCCAACTGAGTTAGAAAAATCCCATGATTTTTTATGGCGCGTTCATAGTAAGGTCCCAGCTTTAGGTAATTTGACTATTTTCAATCGTAGTCATTATGAAGATGTATTGGTGACTCGCGTCAGAGGTTGGATTAATAAACCGGTGTGGGAAAAACGCTATGAGCACATCAATAATTTTGAATCTTTATTGCATGATGGTGGTATTACGATTTTGAAGTGCTTCTTGCACATCTCGAAACAAGAGCAAAAAAAACGTTTACAAGCAAGAATAGATGATTCGCAAAAAAATTGGAAACTACAAGAAGCCGATTTTGTAGATAGAAAATTATGGCCGGATTATCAGGCTGCGTATCAAGATGCGATTTCCGCAACTAGCACTGAACAAGCGCCTTGGTATATTGTTCCCGCTGATAGTAAACCTGAGCGTGATTTTTTTATTGCTTCTTTATTAGTGCAAACTCTAGAGGACATGGAGTTGGCTTTACCAGAGCCGACGTTTGATGTGAAGAGCGTAAGATTATAAAAAAATTATTAGCTCCTTTTTTATGGAGCTAATAATTTGTAATTACTGCTTGATGCTTACTATTACGAACTTTGTTTTGCTAACTTCAGAGGTAAGTTTCTTAAGCGCTGACCTGTCAAAGCAAAAATCGCATTTGCTACAGCAGGTGCTATAGGTGGAACACCTGGTTCACCTACACCTTCAGGATGCGCACTACTTTGCACGATATGGGTTTCAATCACAGGACTTTCTGCTATCCGTACTATGCGATAGTCATTAAAGTTTTTCTCTTTTACCTGTCCATTTTCTATATGTATCTCTCCGTAGAGTGCAGCACTTAATCCAAAAATAATGCCGCTTTCCATTTGCTGCGCAATGATGTCAGGATGAACAGCTATGCCGCAATCAATTGCACACACGACTTTGTGTACGCGTATCACGTTCGATGGATTTACTGATACTTCAACAACTTGCGCAACGACAGAGCCAAAGGATTCATGTAAAGCGATGCCTCGTGCTTTTTTATGTCCTTCAGCTGTAGGCTGTAGTGGTTTATGCCATTCAGCTTTTTTTGCAGCAAGCTCTAATACTCTGCGTTCTCTGGGGCGGTTGGCTAATAAATTTAATCGATATTGCAAAGGATCTGCTTTAGCAGCATGTGAGCATTCATCCATAAAGCTCTCTATGAAAAAGGCTTGATGTGAATGTCCTACGCTACGCCAGAACCCAACAGGAATGGTTTGTTCTGTTGCTACATGACTGACCTGCACCGCAGGAAATGCATAGGCTTGATCGTATGCACCTTCGGCTGTTGTTTTATCAGGTCCCGCAGCAGGTAAACCAAACAATCTTTTCATAACAGCCGGTACGATGGGCTGGGCTGCAGATTGACTACGCCATGCAGCGATATTGCCTGCATCATCCAGTGCTGCACTAAAACGCGCTACTGCAGCAGGACGATAAAAGTCATGTTGCATATCTTCTTCACGGCTCCATATAACTTTTACCGCTTGTCCTTTGCATTGTTTTGCAATGCTCGCTGCTTGGGCAATGAAATCTACTTCTCCGCGTCGACCAAATCCACTACCCAGATAAGTCACGTTGATGATTACATTTTCTTCTGCAAGCCCTAAAATTTTTGCTGCTGTTTTACGCGCGAGACCTGGGACTTGTGTTGGTACCCACAGCGTTGCACTATCACCGCGATATTCAATGGTGCAATTCATAGGCTCCATGGTTGCATGCGCTAAGAAGGGTGCGGTGTATTCTGCTGTAAGAGTGTGTTTGCTTTCGGCGATAACTTTATTTGCATCAGCGATTTTCCAAAAATTAAATCCTGACTCGCTATCATTTATTTTTTTCAGTTCGGCTAAGTTATTCGCGCTAGAGAAATTAGCTAATCCGTGCGGTGCAAGTGTAAGCTGAATTTTTTTCACAGCTAGCTGTGCTATCCAATAGCTATCAGCAATAACGGCAACGCCACCTGTTCCTCCATAGGCATTATCAAATTGCACCACACCTTTTACGCCATGTAGTGATTGTGCTTCTCTTGCATCTATTTTTTCTATGTTGGCATTGAGTACAGGTGCCATTTTCACAGCGGCATACAACATATTCGGCACACGTACATCGGTACCAAAGATGGCTTTGCCATTGACCTTGATTGCACTATCTACTTTTGTAGGCGATGTACCAATGAGTTTAAATTCTTCTACTGTTTTTAAACGATAGTTACTTGCCGGTTGAGGATTTTTACCTAATAAAGTAACGGCTTCACCCATACTCATCTTAAGTCCACTAAGAGTGCTGAGTGTGCCTTCTGAAACGCGTATATCGCTAGCTGCGACTTGCCATTGTTTTGCAGCAGCTTCTACTAACGTGGCGCGTGTGACAGCTGCTGCTTCACGCAGTGGCGTCCAGAGATCTTTGACGCTAGAAGAACCACCAGTCATCATCACACCGACTTGTCGCGCAAAAGATCGCATGAACCAACGCATACTGCGTGCAGTCATGCCATCATCATCAGGCCTGAGAGGCACACCTGCTGCAATACCAGCGACATTGCCATATACAGAATCAATACCTGAGAAGCGAAAGCCGGTGTTTTCATAGCCGCAGTCCATTTCTTCTGCCACCAACATGACTAAGGCAGTTTGTATGCCTTGCCCCATTTCAGATTGACCAATACGTACTGTCACTTTGCCAGTGGTCGCCACTTCTACCCATGCATTTAATGCAATGCTGTCTGCTGCCAGAGTTTGCTTATTGTTGCGCAATTGCTGTCGTGTAGAGCTAGAGCAGCCTACTAACAGCGTGCCAGTTGCTAAGGCGCCAGCGATTAAGAATGTGCGACGTTGCATGCTCAATTTCCTTGGGGTTTGATTTTGTTGGGCTGTATTTGGATAAGAATTTTAATCTTGATACTTCATCTTACCGAATTGTCGCATTTCCATTTGTTTGCTTGGACATACTTTGTTTAAGCCCGCAATCTTGTCTATAAATCCCCAATACAAGTAGGCACCCAATTTTTAAATAACTGATGAAAGTTTGGTGCTTTGTCTATATGCATATTATATGTATACTATGAGCCAAGACATAGAATTTGACCCACAAAAAGCACGAGCAAATTTCGCTAAGCATGGAGTGAGTTTTGCCCATGCTGAACAAGCCTTACGCGACGAATTTGCGGTAACCATATTGGATCCCGTTCATCATGATGAACAACGATTTTTAACCATTGGTATGGATGCAATTGGACGTTTACTCGTTGTTTGTCACACGCAGCGCGGGGAGCAGACGCGTTTGATATCTGCTCGCAAGGCAGGACCTAACGAGGTCAGGAGTTATCATGAATAAAGAATATGATTTCAGCAAAGGTAAGCGAGGTGCAGTGATTGCATCAACTGGTAAGACGCGTATCACTATTATGTTGGATGAGGACATACTTGAAGCATTTAGAAAAAAAGCTGAGGAATCAGGTCGTGGTTATCAAACTATGATTAATGAGACTTTGCGATTAGCTTTAGATCCTGAATCTGCTCCAGTTACTTTGCGAGAGTTGAAGACAATTTTAGATGAGAGATTACCTACTTGATTTAAAAAATACGCAGTGCATCTTTTATGAACTAGTGATTGAACAAACAAAAAGCCCCACCTTGTGAGTGGGGCTTTTTGTTTTGTGTTGGTAGGTCGTGCGGGATTCGAACCTGCGACCAACGGATTAAAAGTCCGCTGCTCTACCAGCTGAGCTAACGACCCGGAAAGCCTGACATTATATAAAACTCAGAGATAATTTGCAAACTGCAATACGATTTAAAACTTAACGATGTCTTAGTTTTGAGTTTGCTCCACTTATTTCACTTCTGTCATACGCTCTTTGGCAACTTTCGCAGCATTCGAACTCGGAAAATTCTTTATCAATGTATCGAGATTTTCTTTTGCTGCTGATTTATCTTTCATTTCAATTTGACAGCTTGCCATTTTAAGTAGTGATTCAGGTACTTTTTCACTACTTGGATAACGTGCAACCACAACTTGATACATGGGTAGCGCTTTTGCGCAATCACGTTGAGCAAAGTAGATACCGCCTAGCCAGTAATGTGCTGAAGGGATGTAGACCGAATCAGGATAACGCTGAATAAAACTCGTAAAAGCTTGATCAGCAGCTTGATAGTTGCTGACATTGAAAAAAGATAAAGCTTGTTCAAAGGCTTTTTGTTCTGCTTTATCGACTTCAGCGTCTTTGCCATCCACCGTCATCTTACGTGGTTCTAATTTACTGAGGCGGGCATCAAGATCTGTATAAAAATCTTTTTGTCGACGTTGTCCATTCGCTAAGTCATTTGAAAGTAACTCGATTTGGCCACGTAAATTAGCAATTTCATTACGCAGCCTATCAAAATCAGCGGCTAAATCAATGACGCTTTTTTTGTCAGCTTTGGCATCAATACGCCCACTCAGTGGATCAATTTTGTTATTGAGTTTTAAGTTGAGCTCATCAACCTGCTCACGCAGTTTGATGAGTTCACGACGCGCATCGTTATCCGATAAAAACGCATGTGCCTGCTTGGGAACTAGCGATCCCAATGACACCAACAATGCAAAACCAACTAAGGAAACGTAGGATTTCATGATGTATTAGTAAACGATGTCAGCGCGACGATTTTCTGCCCATGCTGCTTCATTGCTGCCTGTTGCTTTAGGCTTTTCTTTACCAAATGAGACAGCTTCAATTTGTGAATCAGCTACGCCTAACAAATTGAGAGCGCGACGCACTGCTTCAGCACGTTTTTGACCTAATGCAAGATTGTATTCACTGCCGCCACGTTCATCGGTATTGCCTTGAATGACAATCTTACGATCTGTATTTTTAATTAAATACTGACTGTGCGCTTCGATTACTGGCTTGAATTCATCTTTCACGACATAGCTATCAAAATCAAAATACACACTACGTTTTGCTAACATGCCAGTAGCATCGTTTAATGGATCAGTATTTTGCGCATTCTGATTATTTTGTGCATTCTGATTGTTTTGTGCATTCTTATCACCCGCACGGCTATCAGCGCTGCCATCATTGGCTGCGCCAGTTTTTGCGCTGTCATTCGATGAAGTTGTTGCAGCGTTTGAACCAGTGCGATCTTCTACGGGTGCTTTTTTATCTAATTGCACGCTTGAGCAAGCAGATAACACCATGACTGATGCAAGTAATACGGCAAAGAATTTTGAACTACGCATGATTTACTCCTGTTAAAAAATGATGAATAAAGTGAGTCAAATAAATGTCATCTTGAAAAAATGATGACTAAAAATTTAACTCTGCCTAATTAGTAAAAGGCCCCCAAGTGGGCTCTCTGATATTGCCGACTTTTGAACTAAGGTTGTAACGAACTCGTCCGTCTGTGGAGACTACAGCCAAAGCACCACGGCCAGCCGTTGAAGTTGCATACATGATGTATTTGCCATTTGGTGCAAAGCTAGGCGATTCATCATGGCCGGTTTCTGAAAGTCTTTGTTCTTGTGAATTGGTTAAATCCAGAATGTAGAGTTGGAATTTGCCTTCTCGTCGCGATATATAAGCCAACATTTTACCGTCTGGCGAAACGCGCGGGCTAATATTGTAGGAGCCGTTAAAGGTTACACGCTTTACATCGCTGCCATCTAAGTTCATGCGAAAAATTTGTGGCCCACCATTGCGATCACTGGTGAAGTAAATCGTTTGGCCATCGGGCGCGAAGCGTGGTTCGGTATCAATGCCTGAACTGTTTGTGAGGCGACGCACATTACTACCATCGGCTTCGATGAGATAAATTTGTGTCTGTCCATCACGTGACAAAGCCATCGCGAGAGACTTACCGTCGGGTGCCCAAGCAGGAGCAGAATTGCTGCCTTTGAAATCTGCCAAAACAATACGTTTGCTATTGGCTAATTCTTGAATAAAGATAATTGGCTTTTTTCTCTCGAACGATACATAAGCTAGCTTAGTGCCATCAGGTGACCAGCTGGGTGAAATCAATGGTTCAGATGAACGTGTAACTGCGATAGGACTTTCACCATCAGAGTCGGCTATCTCTAATCTATTTTCTGTTCCTGCTTTAACGATATAAGCGATACGCGTAGCAAAGGCACCAGGTACACCAGTGAGTTTGTAAAAAATATCATTGGCAATTTTATGTGCACCAAAGCGCAGAAATTGCGGCTGCACTGTCATCACGAAGGATGAGAGTTCGGTGCCACGCAAGGTATCGACTAAGCGATAACGTAATTCAAAGCGTCCATTAGCGAGTTTGTTGATGCGACCCACCACTATTGCATCTGCACCTTTAGATTTCCAATTAGCGGCTTGTATGGGTGCATTATCTGCAATCACTTCAGGTGCGTCGATTAAACGAAATGCGCCACTGCGTTCTAAATCGGAGCGAATAATATTGCTAGGGGAATGTGGTGCGCCATCTTCATCAGCAAATTTCGCAATCGCAATAGGAATTTGATTCGCACCTACACCAGAAATTTCTATACGCAGCTGCGCCTGTGCAAAAAGCGGGAAGGACAGCAAGCTCAATACGGCAACACTACGCAGTAAGCAACTTTTTATCATCTTGAAAATTAGTCTTCTCAGTCTTTAGGTCTATAAGATATAACGATATCACTAGGTACTTTCCCAGTACTGCGGTCAGCAGGAAATCTTGTTTTTTCGATTCCACGTCTGACGGCCTGATCAAAGGCATCAACGCCTGATGTTCTTTTGAGTTGCACTTCTCGCACAGATCCATCTGGCAGTAAAGTAACCTGAAACTCTACAGCAGGGTTGCCATTTACTTCAAAGCTTCCCATTGTATTCGATCTGATCAGTGCTCCTATCATTCTTGCATAAGAAGCATCTGGTTTTCCGCTTGAAGCTTTCTCAGCGTTGCCCGCACCACTGGCTTCACTAGCCATGCGTTTCATGTCTTCTTCGTGCCGTGCTTTCGCGCGTTGTGCTGCAGCAGCCTCTTCTTGTTTCTGGCGTTGTTCTTCGGCTAGCTTTCTTTTTTCTTCTTCGACTTGTTTTTTATGTTCTGCTTCTTCTACTTTCTTTGCTTCTTCCGCTTGTTTCTTGCGTAATAACTCAGCGATTTTGTCTGACTCTTTCTTCTCTTTTTCTTTAGCGAGCTTTTCTTTTTTTAGTGCTTCAGCTTTGTCTTTTAATTCTTGTTGTTCTTTACGTTTTTTCTCTTTTTCTAATGCGATGTCAGCAGTTTTCTTAACGTTATCAGTGGGCGCAGTGTTAACTGGTTTGACAGGTTCAATTTTTTTTATAGGCTCGGGAGTTTTAACTGGTTCCGGAGCAGGCTCAGGGGGCGTAATCGGCGGTGGCGGTGGAGGAGGGGCAGCCACGGTGGATTGTGGGCTCCAAATTTCAGCTTCTACTGCGACAGGTTTTTGATTTTGCCAAGAAACGCTAAACCATAATATGAGTAACAAGATGAGGTGCATGACTAATGCCAAAATAATGGCGCGCCAACGTCCTGGCTCAGAGGGAATGCGTTTGATGAAATCAGAGGACATTGAGTCGAATTATTTAGTAGCTAAACCGACGCGTGGAATACCGAGCTTACTTGCTTCACCGATGGTATTGACGACCTCTTCATATTTAATGTCCTTGTCAGCAGCAATCATGACGGGCAGTTCAGGATGATCTTGATGAAGCACACGTAGTTGTTGAATTAAGTCTTGTGCGTTTTTTGTTTTCACAGATTTTTTTCCGTGTATGCCGATTTCAGAGGAATGATCTGCTTTGAGTGATATCTCAATATAGTCAGTGGGAGGCTGGGTTGTTTTACCCGCTGATGGCAGGTTAATTACACTAGGATTTGTCATCGGTGCGACAGCCATAAAAATAATGAGCAACACCAACATCACGTCGATGTAAGGTACGACGTTGATCTCAGCTTTAAATTTGCGGCTACGTCCGCTACGCAAAGAAGAGAGTTGAGCCATTATCGAGCCTGACGATTCAAAATATTAGAGAATTCTTCGATAAACGTTTCGAAGCGAATAGCAAGTCTATCGACATCATGCGAGTAACGGTTATAAGCCACAACAGCGGGAATCGCAGCGAATAAGCCAATGGCAGTAGCAATCAATGCTTCAGCAATACCAGGTGCAACTGAGGCTAGGGAAGCTTGCTGCACATTTGCTAATCCACGAAATGAATTCATAATGCCCCAGACGGTGCCAAACAATCCCACATAGGGAGAAACCGAACCAACTGAGGCAAGAAAAGCCAGACGCGATTCAAGTGAGTCCATTTCACGTTGATAAGCGGCACGCATAGCACGACGCGCACTTTCTAATAATGCGCCGGTATCAATTGCGCTGGCACCAAATGATTGTTTGGCTTTACGGTACTCTTCCATGCCAGCTTCAAAAATACGTTCTAAGCCACCTGCTTTACCACTGCGCTGTCGCGAGATGGAAGTGGTTTCTTCATACAACACATTTAAATTCGCACCGGACCAAAAAATATTTTCAAATTCTTGTGTTTGTCTGATCGCACTACGTATCGCAAACATTTTGCGGAAAATATAATTCCAACTCATAGCTGACACCATGAGTAATAACAGCATCACAAGTTTGACCGGTACTGAAGCCTCGGAGATCAGAGTGAAAAATGAAAGATCTTGGGTGACAGTCATAATGATGAATACTTTCAGTAGGGTTGTGGCAAATTAGTTTGTGTTAGTTGGCATGCAATCCATGTAGAAGTTTTGCATGCAATGTCTGTGGCATTGCTTTTGGGCGCAAACTGTAGGTGTCCACACAGGCTACCAGCACTTTGCCACTGCAAATTAAAACCGGTTCTCCTTTGTTAATGCGCCATGCTTGTTGAGCAAAATGAACTGAAGCGCCACCGATTTTTTCCACTGTTACGCTGATTGCTAGTTCGTCATCGAGTTTCGCAGCCGCATGGTAATCGATGGAGGTGTTTTTGACCACAAACATCAGCTCTTCAGTTTGCGCTAACACTTGCTGACCTATGCCTAAATGCCGCAGCCATTCACTGCGAGCGCGTTCAAAAAATTTTAGATAATTCGCGTAAAAAACAATACCCCCTGTGTCCGTATCTTCAAAGTAGATACGAACTGGCCAGATGAATACTGTTTCCTTTTTTTCTTCCATGCTGTAGTCAGTAATTTAACTTTGACGTTTTACGGTGAAGGGGGAGAAGCCCTGACACACTGGCATCATTTCTATGCCGTTAATATTCACATGGGCT
This sequence comes from Pseudomonadota bacterium, assembly GCA_041176585.1. Taxonomy (GTDB): domain Bacteria; phylum Pseudomonadota; class Gammaproteobacteria; order Burkholderiales; family Burkholderiaceae_D; genus Pernthalerella. The sequence continues at coordinate 5,396 of JBEDCU010000206.1, read as the reverse complement.
GGTAAGGTCGCAACCCAGTAAGCAGCTTCTGCGACATCATCGGCTGTGAGAGGTTGCGTGCCTTGATAAACCTTGGCGGCAGAAGCGTCATCGCCTTTGAAGCGTACGTTGGAAAATTCGGTGCCGCCTGACATGCCCGGTGCAATATTGGTAGCTCGTACGCCAGTGCCAACCAGATCAGCACGCAGATTTAAAGTGAATTGATCTACAAAGGCTTTGGTCGCTCCATACACATTCCCACCTGGATAAGGATAGGCGCCCGCCACTGAACCGAGATTTATCACTAAACCACGACCGCGTTCCACCATGCCTGGTAAGACAGCGCGAGTCATAGTCACGAGTCCTTGGCAATTGGTTGCAATCATAGTGTCCCAATCTTCTAAATGTGCCTGATGGGCGGGCTCTAGTCCCAGTGCCAAGCCGGCGTTGTTGACTAAGACGTCAATCTTTTGCCATGCGCTAGGTAAGGTCGCCATCATATGGTCTATCGATGTCTTGCTGGTGACATCAAGTTCAACCGCTAATAGTGACTTGCCCAGTTCGGCAGCGAGTTGTTCTAGTCTGTCTTTGCGCCTTGCAGCTGCGATGACTTGATGACCATGCGACACGAATTTACGTGCCATGGCTGCGCCAAATCCGGCACTTGCGCCGGTAATCATTACGATCATGGGGAGGGCTCCGCGGTGGATAAGTTTAGTTAAGAATTCCAACTATGGAATTGTAGCCGAAAGCTCCTGATAAGCTGGCTTGAAAAGGTCAGACTACCTTGCCCAAACACAGCCCGCAAACTACAATGACGCTCCATTTTGTGTCTTAGATCAATCAGCTTGCTCGCCTTTTGCGGCGCTGGTTTTCCCCTTTTCTCACCAGATGGCTTTTCTCAGATTTCCCTGATCAACCGGAGTCCAGCATGTTTTCCAAAGAACACACGATTGCCCATATCGACCCAGAATTATGGTCTGCTATTGAACTTGAAAATGAGCGTCAGCAAGAACACATAGAGCTCATCGCTTCAGAAAATTACACTTCGCCCGCTGTGATGCAAGCGCAGGGGTCGCAACTCACCAATAAATACGCCGAAGGTTATCCCGGTAAACGTTATTACGGCGGATGTGAATTTGTCGACATTGCTGAATCATTGGCTATTGAACGTTTGAAAAAACTCTACGGTGCAGAAGCAGCGAATGTACAACCGAATTCAGGATCACAAGCCAATCAAGGTGTGTTCTTTGCCATGTTGAAGCCAGGCGATCTGATCATGGGTATGTCATTAGCAGAGGGTGGGCATCTCACACACGGTATGCCTTTGAATATGTCAGGTAAGTGGTTCAATGTGGTCTCTTATGGTTTAGATGCAAATGAAGAGATTGATTACGAACAAATGGAACGACTCGCGCATGAGAAAAAACCTAAGTTGATTATTGCCGGTGCTTCTGCTTATTCACTGCGCATTGATTTTGAACGTTTCGCAAAAGTGGCACGTGATATCGGCGCTTATTTTTTAGTCGATATGGCGCACTATTCTGGTTTGATCGCTGCGGGTGTTTACCCTAATCCAGTACCGCATGCAGACTTTGTGACCTCGACTACCCATAAATCTTTACGTGGTCCGCGTGGTGGTGTGATTTTAATGAAAGCTGAACACGAGAAAGCCATTAACTCTGCCATCTTCCCAGGTATACAGGGTGGGCCTTTAATGCATGTGATTGCTGCTAAAGCAGTCGCTTTTCATGAAGCCTTGCAGCCTGAATTTAAACTTTATCAACAACAAGTTCTTAAGAATGCGGATGCACTGGCTAAAGCATTAATTGCGCGTGGTTTGCGTATTGTGTCTGGCCGTACTGAATCGCATGTGATGTTGGTGGATTTGCGTTCTAAAAAAATGACAGGTAAAGAAGCCGAAGCCGTACTGGGTTCAGCGCATATCACCTGTAATAAAAATGGTATTCCGAATGACCCTGAAAAACCTTTCGTCACTTCAGGCATTCGTTTAGGTAGCCCTGCAATGACCACGCGTGGATTCAAAGAAGCTGAAGCAACCAAGGTGGGGAATTTGATTGCTGATGTACTAGATAATCCGCATGATGCAGCCAACATTGAACGTGTGAAAGCAGAAGTCAAAAAACTGACCTCGGCTTTTCCAGTTTATGCTGCCTAAGTTAACTCACTTGACTGAGGATTATTCATCATGAGATGCCCGTTTTGCCAGCATGAAGATACACAGGTGCTGGATACACGGGCATCGGATGAAGGTGATAGCGTCCGTCGCCGTCGTCGCTGTGGTCAATGCGATAAGCGTTTTACGACGTATGAGCGCATAGAGTTGGCAATGCCTGTGATTGTCAAAAAAAATGGCAGTCGCACAGAATACGAAACTTCAAAATTACGTTCTAGTTTGATGCTTGCATTGCGTAAGCGTCCTGTTTCAGCAGATGCAGTAGATGCTGCTATTCATCGTATTGAAGAAAAACTATTGTCTGCGGGCGAGCGTGAAATTCTTTCGGGGCAGATTGGTGAGTTGGTGATGCGAGAGCTAAAACGTTTAGATAAGATTGCTTACATACGCTTTGCTTCTGTTTACCGTAGCTTTGAAGATGTGGCAGAGTTTTTGGATGTAGCCAATGAATTTGATTCAGCCTCAAGACGAATCGCTATGGCGGATAGCGTTAAAAAATAACGCTATTTACGCTGTATACCTACAGGTAGATTTTGTGCATCTTGAAATACAGCTGTTGAAAAGAATGCATCTTGCTGTAAATAAGCCATCAACATATCAGTTGCATCGACTCCCCAAAAACATTGCTGATTAACGACTGCAGTTGGCACGCCAAACACACCAGCGGCGATGGCTAGGTCGCCATGTCGTCGTAAAGTATCTTTCACTTCCGTAGTTTCTATTTCAGTCTGTGTTATCTGTAATTCTTTTAGCAAAGCCTGCCATGCATGGTCATCGCTAGGAAGATGTCCTTCTTGCCATACATAACGAAACAATCGGTCAACTACTGCATGATCATTTTTTTTCGCTATACATAAACGCAGTAAGGGTAAAGGATTAAATGGATGCTGCGCAGGTAATCGCATGGGTATGTCATAGCGGTGTGCAATCCATAAGCAATGTTCATAAGTCCACTGACGTTTAGGTAAAATTTCTACTGGACCTTTGTTATCCCAATGCGCGAGTAAACCCGCAAATAAGGTGGGAATGGGTTGTAGTGTGAAATCTATTGTTTGTCGCTGTAATAGTTGCCACTGCAAATAAGCAAAAGGTGAGATGAAATCAAAATACCAAGCTACTGTTTGTTTTGAAGTACTCATGATGGGATGGTTTATTTTTTGTCAGAGGGCAGGCAGTAGGTAGGCATATCGCAATCTGTGCAATTACATTGATTGCGCACGAATGCCATGCACTTACCGGGTCCGCGTGTTTCTATCATGCCTTGTGTAATAGGATTAGTCGGCTGTTTACATTCAGCCTGCAATCGTTCTTCTAATGCTGCTCGTTGTTCAACTGTGAGTGTGCCTGTTTTAACGGCATGTACAAACTCCATTTTGCCGCCATTCTCTATCGCCATAGGCGGTTGATCAGCAAAGGCGAGTTGAGCGAGTAATAAAAATAATGCAGCAAGTTGTTTTATCATCACTCTAAGGTATCAGACCAAATTGTTTTTGCCCAATGATTGGCATAAGTACCTTCGAGTTCAGTTGGTTCTGCACTCACACCACCTGAACCTGCTACAACTTTAAAGGTACGTTCGGCTGCAACATATTCATGCACACTCGCGACATGAACCACATTACGATCATCTACAAAGCTATAGCAGGTGTTGGTTAACATCGGTGTTTGATTAATTTCCCAACCAGAGAGTTGCGCCACAATCGCTGCAGCAGCGACTTTGCCATGATTATTAGCCATGTGACCACTCTTAGGCATCAGAGGTGCTACTTGTATCGCATCACCAATCACAAACACATCTTTTGCAGCAGTAGATTCAAAGCTCTGATAATTCACACCTGCCCAACGATTATTTGCCATGTTAGCTAAGCCCGCTTCTTGCGCAATTTTTCCAGCACGCATAGCGGGTAAAGCATTAATCACATCGGCTTTGACATCACCTTGCACGTCAAACTTAATTAAACCTTCTTTTGCAGAGACAGCAATTGCTTTATGTTGATTGCGATATTCGATAATGTCTTTGTATTTATCAGTCCAGACTTTTTTGAATAAGCCCGCTTTCGACACCACATCTTGATTAGCGTCCAGTATCAACACTTTGCTTTTGGGTTTGACATTTTTAAAATACCAAGCAACCTGACAGGCGCGTTCATACGGTCCGGGTGGGCAACGATAAGGTGCTTCAGGAATCGTGATGGCATACACACCACCATCAGGCATAGCTTCGAGTTGACGACGCAATGCAACTGTTTCAGGACCAGCTTTCCATGACTGTAAAATTTTTCCTGCGGCTTGTGCATCAGCTAAACCTTCAACGCTATTGAAATCAAGTTCAACGCCAGGCGAGACTACGAGCTTGTCATAAGAGAGTGAGCTGCCACCGGATAATTTTAATGTACGTGCAGTGCTGTCAATTGCAGTGACGGTATCTTGTACGACACGAATGCCGTGATTTTTTGTTAGTGTTGAATAAGGACGTGAAATATCAGCAAGCTGTCTACTACCACCAATGACGAGATTAGACATTGGGCAGGAAATAAATTCTTTGTTAGGCTCGACGATGGTGACGTCAATTTTTCCTTCTGACAGTAGACGTATATATTTTGCTGCTGTGGCTCCGCCATAACCACCACCAATCACGACAACTTTTGCACCGCGCATAGACCAAGCGGGGAGTGCGCTCATTGATAAACCCAGTGCTGCACTCGCTTGTAAAAATGTTCTGCGATCCATGGCGAGCTCCTAGCGCGACTGCGCAGCAAAATAAGCGGCGAGGTCTTTAATTTGTTGATCGTTATAGCCCTTAGCGAGCTGATGCATGATGGTGGCTTTGCGTGCGCCAGATTTAAAGGCCTGCATTTGTTCGATGAAGTAATCGTTTTTCATACCAGCCAAGGAGGGAAGTGCGCCATCTTGAATGCTCTTACCAAAAGTGCCGTGACAGTTAGCGCAAGTGGCAGCCAATCCATTGGTGGCTAATTCTTGCTGACTGGCGGCAAAGCTTAAGGTGCTAAAGAATAAACAACTAATTAACAGTGCAGTAAAGCGTGGAGCGCATATTGAAGCAAATTTTGAACCGAATTTTGAATTCATTGAGCTGTTCTGCATAAGAATATCCATCATGATGTATCGAGGGTGAACGCTAGGGACTGGGGCGAAGTGGTCAGTTGGCGTGCCACTTTTCGAGTCGATTGTACTCGACATTTTTTGCGCTGTTATACTT
>JBEDCU010000205.1:0-3184 GCA_041176585.1 Pseudomonadota bacterium | reverse complement strand
TATTTTTATTGTCTGGCTTCCCAGTTGCCTTCTCACTCGCAGCAAACGGATTATTTTTTGGCTTGATAGGCATACAAGTGGGCTTACTCAAACCTGAATTATTACAAGCTCTACCCAATCGATTATTCGGCATTATGTCGAATGACACCTTATTAGCGATTCCATTTTTCACCATGATGGGATTGATCCTTGAGCGCTCTGGTATGGCCGAGGATTTACTCGATACCATAGGCCAGTTATTTGGACCGCTGCGTGGTGGTATTGCCTATGCCGTCATTTTTGTCGGTGCATTACTCGCTGCGACCACCGGTGTAGTTGCTGCTTCCGTCATCTCTATGGGTCTCATTTCCTTACCCGTCATGCTGCGCTATGGCTATGATAAGAAAATTGCATCGGGCGTGATTGCGGCCTCTGGAACTTTGGCGCAAATCATCCCCCCCTCCTTAGTGTTAATTGTGATGGCAGATCAATTAGGACGCTCAGTGGGCGACATGTATCAAGCTGCTTTCTTACCTGGACTGTGCCTGACTGCGATGTATGCGCTCTATATCTTTGGCATCTCAATCTTCAAACCACAAGCTTTACCTGCTCTGCCACTTGAAGCACGCAATCTACGTCAAGAGAATGGCGATAGTGGCGCACAGTCTTTGTTTGTATTAATTGGCATGACAATAGGTATTAGCTACTTATTTGGAAAATTTTATTTAAGCACAACAACCAAACTCGCTAGCGATGAAATTGGTATTTATAGTGGTGTAGTTGGTGTTGCCTTTGCTTTAAGCGCTGCCATATTGAATCGTAAATTTCAGCTAAATCTTTTATCACGCATGGCTGAAAAAGTAGTGCTAGCCCTTGTGCCACCACTGGCTCTGATTTTTCTAGTACTAGGCACGATCTTTGTTGGCATTGCTACACCAACTGAAGGCGGCGGATTAGGCGCTCTTGGTGCTTTAATTCTGGCGGTATTAAATCGCAGATTAAGTTGGGATCTACTTAAACAAGCAATGAACTCAAGCACACGGCTATCTTGCTTTGTTTTATTTATTTTAATTGGATCTAGTGTTTTCTCTTTAGTTTTTCGTGGTGTGAATGGTGATCTTTGGGTTGAACACTTACTCACTTCTCTACCAGGTGGTAATGCTGGATTTCTCATCGTAGTCAATATCTTATTTTTCATACTCGCATTTTTCTTAGATTTCTTTGAGCTGGCTTTTATTCTTGTTCCATTAGTCGGTCCTGTAGCAGACAAAATGGGTATTGATTTAATTTGGTTTGGTGTACTACTCTCAGTAAATATGCAAACTTCCTTTATGCATCCGCCATTTGGATTTGCTTTATTTTATTTACGCTCCGTCGCACCCAAAGAAATTAAGACTAGCGATATCTATTGGGGAGCAGTACCCTTTGTTGTCATACAAGTCTTGATGGTTGCCTTAATTATTCTCTTTCCTAATCTGGTTTCTGTAGATAGCAAAACTGATATGAAAGAACAAATTGAACTCAAGATCGATCTCCCTAGCAATACTGATTTTGATGCAGAAAAAACTGCAATTGATTTTTCTATAGAGGTCGATCCAGAGCCAACCAAAAAAGATAGTCAATAAGTCTTTGTATGAAAGTCATATAAAAACCATTTAACTTTATTCGGTGTGAAAAAGAGGGAAACTTAGCTTCCCTCTTTTTATTTGGTAAACAGCTACCATTTTTTAAACTACATTACATCTTCTGTATGATGAGAATTGAATCCAGTACCATAATTACTGCTTAGCTCTGTTGCCTCCACTAAAGAATCAGATGAATCGCCAACTATTAAATTATTCAATGCCATCACCGTGTCTAATTTTTTCATAATCTCATGTTCAGCCGAGCTCTCCTCTTCAACGCGCCACAAATAGCTAGTGAGGCAACGTAAATTGACATAACGCTCAATTCCCATTGCTAGCGTTTTATCCAAATTTGTCAGTGTAGTGGCCGCTGATTTCAAAAATGTCTGAACACTCTCTGGTGTCTGTTGCACCACATATTGCGCAGCATGAGATAAGGGGCTATGAGTGATGAAGCCTGGTAGCTGGTTTAGCGCCTCTAGATGATGCTTACGCTGTTGTTTAGTCATCGCTACAATACAATCGAATATTTGATTCAATCCCTCACCAACTGCGATGCCAGCATACTTACCTGCAAAAGACGTACCAATCGCAATCAAGGCAAAACTATTTCCCCGCATGAGTTGCAACATCAGCTGTAATAAGTTTGCTTCGCCTAATAAATTTGTCATTGATTGCAGTGTTTTACTTCCGGATAATTCAGCAGCAGTCATCATGGTGGCTGTTGCCACGAGAGGTAATCCGCCTCCGACCAACACAGAGCATTGCAATAATGAAGAAATTATTTTTACGGAAGCGAGTGCAATATCACGTTGTTCTGTGGATAAATCTAATCTTGCCACTCCATTCATCAGCACTTGTTGCGTAATTTCTTTAATAAATGCAGCACTAAAACTACTCGCTACTTTCGCACTGTAATTATTTTCTATCCACTGATATACCGCTTCAGTGGTTTGATTTACACATAACTCATATCCTTCAATCGAATCTGGAAAAATACATTTAATCGCACCTTCATCAAAGTAGCCTAATTTCTCAGAACGTTCGCCAAAAATAAAAGCACGCTCTATATATCCATGATCAATACATTGCTTTTTTGTTGACAAAATTGAAGTAGTATCAAAATCATGGGCAATAGGATTACACAGTGATTCACGTATATCGGGATGCAAATTTTTATAAGTATTTAATGGATCGCGCAATTGCCCTAGCACAGCTGTGTCATTGTGAGTGGTATGTAAATAAGTTCTTAAATACAAAGCCAGTTCTCGTGAACCTTCTTCATTACTTAGGTGGGTAGGCATATTGAAAATATGATGACTACTTACATCACGATGCTGTATAGGCTGACTATTATTACAATGCTCTAGCAAGATAGAGTGAGGCGGATAATTTGATTCATTTTTCTTTATGTCGGTGTCATTCGCTTGATTAGCCTGTAAGTTAAAGCGTATCGCTATACCTGAATCTTTAAACTGCTGATTAATCGTATGTGTAACTTGAGACCAGACAGTTTTTTGTTCATCCGTTAAATCATGGCATAACGGACCTGCTCCAATTGAAATATTCGCAATACCATC
>JBEDCU010000204.1:0-3232 GCA_041176585.1 Pseudomonadota bacterium | reverse complement strand
ATATAAATTGCTAAATTTACAATTTAAAAATCTTCCTAGATTGCTATCTTGAAGGGGTGATGACATGGTCGCCAAACAACCAACCCAAACCCTCTATCGTTCCAGCGCGCGGACGATATTCACAACCTATCCATCCACCATAACCTAATTCATCTAATAATTTAAATAAATACGGATAATTCAACTCACAATTTATAGGCTCATGTCGATCCGGCACACCGGCAATTTGTATGTGGCCGATTTCATTAATATGCTGTCGTAACGTCGTAACTATATCGCCTTCTGTGATTTGTGCATGATAAAAATCCATTTGCACTTTCACATTCGACTCACCTGATTTTTTACATAAAGCGTGCGCCTGTTCTTGTGTACTTAAAAAATAGCCTGGCATATCGCGCTGATTAATCGGCTCTATCATTAAAGTAATGCCATAGCTAGCAAGCAGTTTCGCTGCATACTGCAAATTGGATAGATACACTTCTTCGCATTGCTTTACATCTGCACCCTGAGGAATGACACCTGCCATCATATGTAAACGTCGCGTACCTAAAGCAAAGGCATATTTCAAACCTAATGCGATGCTTTGTTTAAAATCTTCTTCTCGTCCTGGTAGTGCAGCTAACCCTCGTTCACCTGCAGCCCAATCACCAGCAGGAAAATTAAATAAAACATTCTCTAACTGATAGCGCATGAGCAAACTAGATAATTTTTGCTCTGAATATTCATACGGGAATAAAAACTCAACCGCTTTAAAACCAGCATCCGCTGCAGCAGAAAAACGCTGCAAAAACTCATGCTCGTTAAACATCAAACTTAAATTCGCTGCGAACTGTGGCAAAGTAAAAGACTCCGTAAAATGTTAATTAAGTAATCAAGCGTTATCGTCAGCCATGCGCAAGATAATTCGCTCTCACTAGCTTGTCAATCAAAGTACAAGCTCATGATAAAAATCAGACTAATCTGCTGCTTTCAAGCTCTGTGATTCATCCCATCACTGTTCATTATTTATTCGCTATCGGGCGCGGCACGCCATCTTGATCTAAGCGTACGGGAATAATTTTCCATTTTACTTCTGACTGGCTTGTTAAAGTTAAGACGGCTATCCAACCCGTTGTGGTTTCTTCATCTTGAAATCCATTGAAGACGAAATTTCCTAAACTATAAAAAATAGGTTTGTTTTTATAGATCTCAATATTTTGCGTGACATGAGGATGCCCTCCTACTACTGCATCTGCACCACCATCAATCATCAGATGGGCTAACTTTTGCTGTTGTGATGAAGCTAGCTTTTCATATTCCCAACCCCAATGGGGAAATACAATCACCCAATCAGCATGATGTACTTCACGTGCGCGCTTGATATCTGCGACGATAAAATCTTCATCTAACCAAGCAACACCGGCTCTATCTTCTAAAGCTTCAAAACTTCTAGGGAAAAATCCGTCATAACCTAAGACTGCAATCTTCTTACCCTTCACAGTGGTCAGATAAGGTTCATGTGCAGCACGTAATGTACGACCACCACCAAAATAAGCGAGCTGCTTTTTCTCTAACTGATACAACATATCTTCAAAGGCAATAGGACCAAAATCACCTGCATGATTATTCGCCACCGATACAGCATCAAAGTATTTCTTCAGAGTCCTAATAACACGTGGATGGGCTCGAAATGTATAGGTCTTATCTTCGGCTTTTCCTTTATGACTCACTGCACATTCAAGATTGCCTATACGTATATCTGCAGAACGAAAAAGGGATTGCACATAGCGGAAGGGATCTCTACCTTGAGCAATCAATTGACCTGGCTTCTCAGCTAGCATCACATCACCCACAAATAACATCGTAATGTCTGCTTCTTCAGCATGCATGATCTGACTCAGCAAGAGCAGCAAACCACATAAGAATATTTTTAACATAGTAGGCTTTCAATCACACACTGCAACGCATTGCAGGAATAATTCTTTTTCCATACGTGCTGAATAAATTTTATGTAAACCAAAATTGTTTGAATGCTGGCTACAGTTTGCTTGCGTGAGCGAGTATTCAGCCGCATGAATCAAAACATAACGCTCTTTTGCATCATGATAGACATAAGTTTTCAATTTTCCACGCTCAGCCAAATACTGCGTTGAGATGCGAAATGGAGACAAGGCATCAGTAGTCGTCATTGCAAACACATCACTAGTGGGACGCACATTCACATGCGCTGTCTTGCCACCATATTCAGCAGTGCAGCGAGCATGAATTTCCACTGCACTAGTCATTGTCGCACCCAGTGCACAGCAAAAACCCACCAAACAAATCAGCTTTGTTTTCATTTTTTTAACCTTTTCTTGCTTTATTCCTCAGTAAACACTGAATAATACTTATATCTTTTACTAAAACGCACAAATCTATTCACAAAAATGCAGGATTTAGTCACTTAAACTTCCATTATCATTCGTACTTAATAAAAGAACACGATTTATACCAACCACAACCAAGATCATGACATTTCAGGCTATCGCTTTTGACGCTTACGGCACACTCTTCGATGTGTACTCGATAGGCGCGCTCTCTGAAAAACTCTTTCCAAACAAAGGCGAAGCTTTAGCAACACTATGGCGAGATAAGCAAATTGAGTACACCCGCTTACGAACCATGTGCTCTATGTACAAGCCATTATGGGAAGTGACACAAGATGCGCTTATTTTTAGCTGCAATAAATTAGGCCTGCATCTAGATTTTGACTCACAAAATGCACTGATGGGGCAATACGCAAAACTGCAAGCCTTCCCAGAAAATCTAGAAGTTCTCAAGCAATTACAAAAAATGGATTTAAAACTTGCCATTCTCTCGAATGGAAATCCACCGATGCTGGAATCTGCAGTTAATGCAGCTGGTATGCAAGGCATCTTTAGTCATTTGCTATCTGTCGATAGCGTAAAAAAATATAAAACGGCTCCAGAGGCTTATCAGCTAGGGCCAGACATGTTTAGCCTGCCTGCTAAAAAAATTCTCTTCGTCTCGAGTAATGCATGGGATGTGTGCGGAGCGACATGGTTTGGCTACACCACTTTCTGGGTTAATCGTGCAGGAGCGCCAATCGAAGAATTAGGTGTTAAACCTGATGCTGAAGGAAAAACTCTCCAAGACTTACTAGCCTATGTAAAAAAATCTATAGCAAATTCAAATTCAAGTAGTCATTAAATTTTTTTGTTTTTAACGTATTTAATTTTTTATTTCACATCAT
>JBEDCU010000203.1:0-30200 GCA_041176585.1 Pseudomonadota bacterium | reverse complement strand
GTAGCGCGCTTTGGTGAAGCAAAAGTGTCTTTGCCTGGTGGCTGTGCAATTGGTTCACGTCCGGTCGATCAACACATCAAAGGCTTACAAGCCATGGGTGCGGAAATCAAAATCGAAGGCGGATACATTTATGCGCGCGCAAAAAAACTCAAAGGCACGCGTATTGTGACTGACATGATTACCGTCACCGGCACAGAAAATCTCTTGATGGCAGCCGTGCTAGCAGAAGGTGATACTGTGTTGGAGAACGCAGCGCGCGAACCTGAGGTAGGCGATCTTGCGCAATTATTAGTCGCAATGGGTGCGCAGATTGAAGGCATAGGAACAGATAGATTATTGATTCATGGTGTACCAGTATTACATGGCGCATCGCATGCTGTGATTGCGGATAGGATAGAGACCGGTACATTTTTATGTGCTGTTGCAGCTACAGGTGGTGATGTTGTGTTGCGTGGTGTGCGCCATGACATACTCGATGTGGTCATCGATAAATTGCGTGAAGCAGGTGCAGTGGTGACAATGAATGAAGATAGCATGCGTGTGCAAATGTCAGCGCGTGCTAAGCCAGTGAGTTTTCGTACAACAGAATACCCGGGCTTTCCGACTGATATGCAAGCGCAATTTATGGCGTTGAACTGTCTGGCGGATGGTAATAGCCATGTGACAGAAACTATTTTTGAAAATCGCTACATGCATGTGCAAGAACTAAATCGTCTTGGAGCTGCTATTGAAATTGATGGTCACACTGCGATGATTCAAGGTGTGCCGACTTTGATTGGCGCGCCAGTGATGGCAACTGACTTACGTGCGTCTGCTTCACTCGTGATTGCTGGCTTAGCTGCGCAAGGTGAAACACTCATAGATCGTATTTATCATCTGGATCGTGGTTACGATCGCATGGAAGTAAAACTGTCTGAGCTTGGCGCTGATATAAAAAGAATTAAGTAATGGATAAAAAACTTACGCTTGCCTTATCGAAAGGCCGCATCTTTGAAGAGACCATGCCCTTGCTGCAAGCGGCGGGGTTAATTGTGGCTGAAGATCCTGAGAAATCACGCAAATTAATTTTGCCGACTAATGATCCTGATGTGCAGGTCATCATCGTGCGTGCTTCTGATGTGCCTACTTATGTGCAATATGGCGCTGCAGATTTTGGTGTGGCGGGCAAAGATGTATTACTCGAGCACGGTGGTGAAGGACTGTATCAACCTATCGATTTAGATATTGCTAAATGTCGTATGTCTGTTGCGGTACATGCAGATTTTGATTATGACTATGCAGTGCGTCAGGGTGCACGTTTGCGTGTTGCGACTAAATATCTGCAAGTGGCAAGACAACACTTTGCAGCTAAAGGCGTGCATGTGGATTTAATTAAACTCTATGGTTCTATGGAGTTGGGTCCATTAGTAGGCTTGTCTGATGCGATTGTAGATTTAGTGAGCACTGGTAGCACACTGCGTGCAAACAACTTAGTCGAAGTCGAACACATCATGGATATTTCTGCGCGCTTGGTAGTCAATCGTGCTGCACTAAAACTCAAGCGTGAAAAGCTACAACCTATCTTAGAAGCCTTTAGTAAAGTTTCTAATAAGGCTAATGTTTAAACAGCGTAAATCAAGTCTTCATTACTTATGTCACTACGTATACGCAAACTCGATTCCACTCAGTCTGATTTTCAGCAAGCACTACTGACTGTGCTCGCCTTTGAAGCGAGTGAAGATGAAGCGATAGATCGTGCTGCAGCAACTATTTTGGCGGATGTAAAACAACGCAAAGATGCTGCGGTACTCGATTACACGAAAAAATTTGATCGCCTTGCAGTCAGCAGCATGGCTGAATTAGAGGTATCGCAAGATGAATTACAACAGGCATTACATGGATTAAATGCTGAACGTCGCGCTGCGCTACAAGTAGCTGCTGATCGTGTGCGTATTTATCACGAGCGACAAAAACAAGAATGTGGTTCTGATGGCTTTACTTTTACTGAAGCGGACGGCACGGTATTGGGTCAGAAAGTCACGCCACTCGATAAAGTAGGCATCTATGTGCCAGGTGGTAAAGCAGCGTATCCCTCTTCTGTGTTGATGAATGCCATACCTGCAAAAGTCGCAGGTGTGGGGCAGATCATCATGGTGGTGCCTACACCGGATGGTGTGAAAAATCCTTTGGTATTAGCAGCAGCTGCCATCGCCAGTGTAGATAAAGTGTTTACTATCGGCGGTGCACAAGCGGTTGGTGCGCTTGCACACGGCACTGAAAGCATTCCACAGGTTGACAAGATTGTTGGGCCTGGTAATGCCTATGTTGCAGCTGCTAAGCGCAGAGTATTTGGTACGGTGGGCATTGATATGATTGCCGGCCCATCTGAAATCCTAGTGATTGCAGATGGCACTACTGATCCTGATTGGCTTGCTATGGATTTATTTTCGCAAGCCGAACATGATGAATTAGCACAATCGATTTTGCTGTGTCCTGATGCTGCTTATATAGAGCGTGTGCTGCAAAGTATGAATACGCTATTAGAAACAATGCCACGCAAAGATGTCATACGTACTTCACTTACCAATCGTGGTGCGCTCATAAAAGTGCGTAACATGGAAGAGGCTTGTGAGATTGCGAACATTATCGCAGCAGAGCATTTAGAAATTTCTGCGCAAGACCCTGTGCAATGGGCAAACAAGATACGTCATGCAGGTGCGATGTTCTTAGGACGTTATTCTTCAGAATCATTGGGTGATTATTGCGCTGGTCCAAATCATGTATTGCCCACTTCACGTACTGCGCGTTTTTCTTCGCCGTTGGGTGTGTATGATTTTCAAAAACGCTCTTCTATTATTCATGTCAGTGAAGTTGGAGCTCATGTCTTAGGTAAGGTAGCAGCTGAACTTGCCTATGGTGAGGGATTGCAAGCCCATGCTCGTTCTGCAGAATATAGACTCAAAAAATAATTTAATTCACATAGCGCTTACGCCTTGCCTACCAACTTTGATGCCATGTCTCTGATTGAAAATATTATTCGTAGTGATGTGCGTGCACTTGCTGCTTATCACGTGCAAGATGCAGCGGGCTACGTCAAATTAGATGCAATGGAAAACCCCTACACTCTACCGCCGCATTTACAGCAGGCACTGGGTGAGCGTTTGGGAAAAGCAGCATTGAATCGTTATCCCGTTCCAACTTATGCCGCGTTAAAACAAGCGATCTGTAGCAAACTCGGTGTGCCAGCTGGATATGACATTGTGCTCGGCAATGGGTCGGATGAATTAATTTCTATGGTGTCGGTGGCTTGCGCCAAGCCAGGTGCAAAAGTGCTCGCGCCAGTGCCGGGTTTTGTGATGTATGCCATGTCTGCACAGCTAGCTGGTTGTGAGTTTGTGGGTGTGCCATTCAAAGAAGATTTTTCGCTTGATCTGCCCGCCATGTTGGAAGCAATTCAACACCACAAACCTGCCATTACTTATCTGGCTTATCCGAATAATCCTACTGGCACTTTGTTTGAGGTTGCAGCTATTGAAGCGATTTTGCGTGCTGTCGGTGACCAAGGTGTGGTGATTGTGGATGAGGCTTACCAACCCTTTGCGGAAACCAGTTTCATGCCGCGTTTGCCAGAGTTTCCAAATTTAATCGTCATGCGTACGGTTTCTAAATTGGGGCTGGCTGGCATTCGTTTAGGTTATATGGCAGCTGCAGATGACTTATTGGCAGAGTTTGATAAGGTACGCCCACCTTATAACGTGAATGTTTTAACCCAGACTACAGCGGAATTTTTACTTGAGTATGTCGATGTACTGGATCAGCAAGCAGTAAAAATTAGGCAAGAGCGAGAGCGAATGTCAGCTCTTTTAAAGTCGTGGTCGGGCGTGCAAGTGATTCCCTCATATGCAAATTTTCTGCTAATACGCATTACTGCTTCAGACCTGACTGGAAGCGCAGTTTTTGAAAGACTGCTCGCGCAAAAGGTTTTGGTCAAAAATGTCGGTAAAATGCATCCATTATTGGCAAACTGCTTACGGATTACCGTGAGCACGCCGGCCGAAAATGCCTTATTTGAATCCGCATTAAAAATCAGCTTACAGCACTGAATTGAAATTACCTATGTCCACAAACCGCACAGCAGAAGTCGTTCGTAATACCGGTGAAACGCAAATTCGCGTTGCTATCAACATGGATGGCACAGGTCAGCAAAAGCTCGCAACCGGCGTACCTTTTTTAGATCATATGCTGGATCAAATTGCGCGTCATGGTTTAATCGATCTTGATATCGAAGCCAAAGGCGATTTACATATTGATGCCCATCACACGGTTGAAGATGTAGGCATCACTCTAGGACAAGCATTTGCGAAAGCAATAGGCGATAAAAAAGGCATACGCCGTTATGGTCATGCCTATGTCCCATTGGATGAAGCCTTGTCACGTGTCGTAGTAGATTTTTCGGGTCGACCTGGGTTGGAATTTCATGTACCGTTTAAGCGCTCCATGATTGGCTCTTTTGATGTCGATCTCACGCATGAGTTTTTTCAGGGCTTTGTAAATCACGCCTTAGTCACATTGCACATTGATAATTTGCGCGGCGAGAATGCGCATCATCAATGTGAAACCGTATTTAAAGCGTTTGGTCGTGCGCTCCGTATGGCAGCAGAAATTGACGCTCGAGCAGGGGGTACTATTCCTTCAACCAAAGGTAGTCTCTGATTCATAACCTGTTACGCTGCAAGCCTGCGCGGATAGCTTTACATTCTTATGAATAAAATTGTGGTGGTTGATTACGGCATGGGGAATTTGCGCTCAGTTTCGCAAGCGCTCAAGCATGTAGCACCAGAAGCAGAAGTGACTATTTCTGGTGATCCAGAAGCGATTCGAGCCGCAGATAGAATCGTCTTGCCAGGCCAGGGTGCTATGCCAGATTGCATGCGATCATTAAAGGCATCCGGCGTTTTGGAAGCAGTCAATGAGGCGGTACAACTTAAGCCTTTGTTTGGCGTTTGTGTCGGCGAACAAATGCTGTTTGATCGTAGCGATGAAGGCGATGCACTTTGTCTAGGCCTCATGCCAGGTAAGGTGGTGCGGTTTTCGTTAGAGGGACAATTGCAGGCAGATGGTTCGCGGTTTAAAGTGCCGCAAATGGGATGGAATCGGGTGGCGCAGCGCACTAAGCACGCAATGTGGAAAGACGTCCCAGATGAAAGTTTTTTTTATTTCGTGCATAGTTATTATGCTGTGCCTCAAAACGCAGCCCATGTATTAGCTGAAACAGATTACGGTGGGTTATTTTGTTGTGCTGCAGGGAGAGATAATATCTTTGCGACGCAATTTCACCCTGAGAAAAGCGCAACAGCTGGTTTGCAGCTGTATAAAAATTTTGTGCATTGGAATCCATAAGCATGACCTGCTGTTTGAACATTAGTTTGCATACTAAAGCCACTATTTATTTTTAACCTTTTATTCTCTTGTAGCCATGCTGCTTATACCTGCTATCGACCTTAAAGACGGCCACTGCGTTCGTTTGAAGCAGGGCGATATGGATCAAGTTACTGTATTTTCTGAAAATCCTGCTGAGATGGCCAGACATTGGCTAGAGCGAGGTGCGCGCCGTCTACATCTAGTGGATTTGAATGGTGCATTCGCTGGCAAACCAAAAAATGAATCAGCGGTGAAAGCCATCTTAGCCACAGTGCGAGATTTTGCGCTTGAACATGATATTGAAGAGATTCCAGTGCAACTCGGCGGTGGTATTCGTGATCTCGATACCATAGAGCGTTATTTGGATGGTGGTCTGTCTTACATCATCATAGGAACAGCAGCAGTCAAAAGCCCAGGCTTTTTGCATGATGCATGTAGCGCTTTCCCTGGACAAGTTATTGTTGGACTTGATGCCAAGGATGGCAAAGTCGCTACCGATGGTTGGAGTAAGTTGTCAGGCCATGAAGTCATCGATCTTGCGAAAAAATTTGAAGACTATGGTTGTGAAGCGATTGTCTATACCGACATTGGTCGCGACGGCATGATGAAGGGCGTGAACATTGAAGCGACTGTGAAACTTGCGCAGAGCATGACCATACCTGTCATTGCATCCGGCGGTGTGCATACGATTAAAGATGTAGAAGCCTTATGTGCTGTGCAAGATGAAGGCATAGAAGGCGTAATTTGCGGTCGCTCGATATATGAAGGTACGTTGGACTTAGAATCAGCACAAACACGTGCTGATGAATTGTCTGGCGACCTTGATGACGAAGAATGAGATGACACTAGCTAAGCGCATCATCCCTTGTCTGGATGTAACTGCCGGACGAGTGGTTAAAGGAATTAATTTCGTAGAGTTGCGCGATGCAGGTGATCCAGTAGAAATTGCTAGACGCTATGACGAGCAAGGCGCTGATGAACTCACTTTTCTCGACATCACAGCTTCATCAGATGACAGAGATTTAATTTTACACATCATAGAAGATGTCGCATCGCAGGTCTTTATTCCGCTCACTGTAGGTGGCGGTGTGCGTGAAGTAGATGATGTGCGTCGTTTACTCAATGCTGGTGCAGACAAAGTTAGCATTAATACTTCTGCAGTGATCAATCCTCAGTTAGTTGCCGATGCAGCCAATAAATATGGTTCGCAATGTATCGTGGTGGCGATTGATGCTAAGCGTGACGAGTCTGGTAACTGGGAAGTGTTTACCCATGGTGGTCGACGTGCTACCGGACTCGATGCTGTTGAATGGGCAAAAAAAATGCAAGCCTTAGGTGCGGGTGAAATTTTATTAACCAGCATGGATAGGGACGGTACCAAAGTTGGTTTTGATTTGCCTCTAACGCGTGCAGTTTCCGATGCGGTTTCGATTCCTGTAATTGCTTCAGGTGGCGTCGGTAATTTACAAGATCTTGCAGATGGCATAGTACAAGGCCATGCTGATGCGGTACTCGCTGCGAGTATTTTTCATTATGGTCAGCATAGTGTGCAAGAAGCAAAACGCTTTATGGCGCAGCAAAATATTCCTGTGAGACTGACATGATCACCAAAGCTAAATGGCTCTCACGCATCAACTGGAATGAACAGGAACTCATACCTGTGATTGCACAAGAAGTCGGAACCAATGATGTCTTGATGGTGGCTTGGATGAATCGTGAAGCGCTTGCTCGTACAGTTGAACTTGGGCAGGCAGTGTATTGGAGTCGTTCACGAAAAAAACTCTGGCATAAAGGCGAGGAGTCAGGACATTTTCAGCGCGTGCATGAAATCCGTTTAGATTGTGATGAAGATGTGCTCTTGCTGAAAGTAGAGCAGTTAGGTGATTTGGCTTGTCACACTGGACGACATTCTTGTTTTTTTCAAAAACTCGATACAACGAGTGAACAACCTGAGTGGAGTGAAGTCGATCCGGTATTAAAAAATCCTGACGATATCTATAAATAAAACGATGAGCGATATCTTAAAAAAACTAGCTGATGTCATTGAAACACGTAAACCCCAGAATGGAGGCGATGCAGAGAAATCCTATGTCGCTCGCTTATTTGTAAAAGGGGATGACGCCATTCTAAAAAAAATCGGTGAAGAAGCGACCGAAACGGTGTTGGCAGCGAAAGATGTACGTGCAGGCGCCAGTGCTGACAAACTCATTTATGAATGCGCAGACCTGTGGTTTCACTCCCTGATTATGTTGGCGCAGTTTGGCTTGACGCCTGAGCAAGTGCTCAATGAACTAGCCAGACGTGAAGGCTTGTCTGGGATAGAAGAAATGGCAAATCGTAAACTCGCTGAACGCGAAGCCGCAGAAAAGCGCGGTTAATTCGGTTTGCAGGCGGCCTGAGTAAGATAAACATCAGACAAAAATCAAAAAAATTGGGAGAACAGATTTGGAAAATTGCATTTTCTGCAAAATAGCAGCCGGTCAAATACCTTCCAAAAAGGTGTATGAAGATAATGAGTTGCTCGCTTTTCATGACATCAATCCTGCAGCGCCAGTGCATTTCCTGATCATTCCCAAAGCACATATTGCAACTTTGGCAGATTGCAATGCGAGTCATGAAGGTTTGTTAGGTAGAATGATGGCACTCGCTCCTAAGCTGGCCGAAGAATTGGGCTGTGGCGTTCAGGGTTTGGGAGCGGAGGCGACAGGTGGATTTAAGTCGCTCATTAATACTGGACCAGATGGTGGCCAAGAGGTGTACCATCTTCATCTGCATGTAATGGGCGGATCACGTCCATGGGCAGGTCAGAGATAAGTAAATAGCAGCACAGATTGAGACGATTTGAACCTACGGGTTCTGTAAGGAGAAAATAATGGGTTCATTTAGTATTTGGCACTGGGTTATCGTGCTGGTTATTGTGATGCTAGTGTTTGGCACCAAAAAATTGGGCAACATAGGCGGCGACCTAGGTAAAGCCGTAAAAGGTTTCAAAGATGGTGTGAAAGGTGCTGAAGATGGTCAAGCGCCAACATCAGCTCAAGTAGCTGATAAAAGCACTATCGACGTTCACGCTCAAGAAAAATCAAAAAGCTGAGTTGTTCGCATCAATAATGGCGTGTGCACCTCACACGCCGTCTTGCTGCGTCCCTCCTGCTTCGCTCTCCCATGATTGATATAGGCCTCACCAAAATTGCACTCATCGGTGCGGTCGCTCTTATTGTGATCGGCCCCGAAAAACTGCCTGCGGTTGCTCGTATGGCAGGGACTTTGTTTGGCCGCGCGCAGCGTTATATCTCTAACGTAAAAGCAGAAGTCAATCGTGAAATGCAAATGGAAGAGCTCAATAAAATGCATTCCAATATAGTCAATGCAGCTAACAATCTGCATAAAACAGTAGCAGATGATATTGCAGAAGCCGAGCAAGACTTTACTCAAGCGGTAGCGGAAGCTAATCAATCTTATTTAGGTGGTGATGGTTGGAAGCACGCACCGAGCGAACAGGATCTTGCAGAAAAAAGTAAACACTTCCGTAAGAAAAAACTTGCACACACATCATCTCTTCCGATGTGGTTTAAACGTCAAAGTGGTCGTAAGTCGCGCGTGATGTCAGGTGCGGCACGCGTAGCACGTTATCGTCCTTCCAGTAAGACTATAAATTTTTTCAATTAAATGTCCGACGATACGACTAACACCATCAAAGAAAGTTTCATCTCACATCTGATTGAATTACGGACTAGATTGGTACGTGCATCGGTTGTGGTGTTATTGATTTTCATTATGTTGTTTGCGATATGGCCAGGTGCAGCAGTCATTTATGATTGGTTGGCTCAGCCTATGATGGCAGCCTTACCAGAAGGTTCGAAAATGATAGCTACTGGTGTGATCACACCGTTCATGGTGCCTATGAAGGTCACCATGATGGTAGCGTTTTTAGTTTCATTGCCTTGGGTCTTATATCAAACATGGGCGTTTGTTGCGCCTGCGCTGTACCTGCATGAAAAAAGATTGATTGCGCCTCTCGTCATTTCTTCTTCAGTTTTATTTATCTTAGGCGTGGCCTTCTGTTATTTCTTTGTCTTTGGCACAGTCTTTAAATTCATTAATGACTTTGCGCCTAAATCGATTTCGGTTGCGCCAGACATTGAAAATTATTTAGATTTTGTCTTCACCATGTGCTTAGCTTTTGGAATCACCTTTGAGGTTCCGGTAGTGGTGGTAGTGTTAGTACGTATGGAATTGGTGACGGTAGAAAAATTAAAAGCGATACGATCCTATGTCATCGTCGGTGCTTTTGTTGTGGCTGCAGTGGTTACACCACCAGACATCATGAGCCAATTATTCTTAGCAATACCGCTGTGTCTTTTATATGAAGTGGGTTTATTAATCGCGCCACTATTTGTAAAAATGACGAAAGCACCTGAAGAAAGCGTTTGATATTAGGAATGATCAAAAGGCACAGAGCGTAACCACTTCACGAGTGGCCAAGCAGCTTTAAAATTTTCAGTCAACAAAGCCGGCAATTCAGCTGGCTTTATTTTTTTGGTTTGTTTTTCTGCGCGCACGATATAACTTTTGAGTTTGATTTCATCAATATGCTTATGGTCGATATCAAATCCTTTTGGTGGTCGAATCAATACATCGTCATATATCAAACCTTCATATACGCTTTGTATCGATTTATGCTTAAGTAATTGTGCAAATCCTTTAGGATCTTCAACAATTTGTTGACGAATTGCGCGTACACGCGGAGTAGGAGGACAATATTCTCCAGCGCCAAAGCGTAATACACCATCGGCATTAATGTGAAAGTAATAAGCTGGGCCTCCGCCATCACTGGGCTTTTTTAATCCACTCGGAATCATCGCTGCCGAAAACCAAGTTTTGTAAGGTGCTTTATTGTGCCCAAAGCGTAAGTCGCGATTAATACGAAACAAACATTTTTTAGGTTCGCATCCTGCAAGTGCAGGATCAAATTTCTTAATGCCTGAAATAATTTCAGTAACTAATTCCAGAAATTCGAGTCGTAAAATATCGTAACGCGGTTTGTTCATCACAAACCATGCACGATTATTATTTTGTTCAAGTTCATGCAAATATTGTGTGAGATCGAGTAGATGCATAGCTATCCTGATTTCTTATTATTCTTCTTGTAGTCGTGCTTGTTTCATACGGGGGCGTTTACCTACCGTGACTTCAATCATTGATTCACTTGATTTACGTAAAATAGTGAGTTTGGTTTTTTCACCTGGTGTGAGTTGAGCAACAACATTTAACATAGAGGTGGTGTCGGTGACAGATTTCTCATCAACAGAAATTAAAATATCGCCGGGTTTAATGCCTGCTTTATCTGCGGGCCCACCTTTTAAAACACCAGCGATAATCGTGCCGGAAGTTTTTGCAAGGCCAAAACTGTTAGCAAGCTCAGGGGTAATATCTTGTGGTTCTACACCTATCCAACCTCTGACAACTTGACCGTTCTTAATAATCGCTTCCATCACATTCTTAACAGTGGTAACAGGAATCGCAAAACCTATACCCATAGAGCCACCGCTGCGTGAATAAATAGCCGTGTTAATGCCTAATAGATTACCTGCGCTATCAACCAATGCACCGCCTGAATTGCCAGGATTAATCGCAGCATCAGTTTGAATAAAATTTTCAAAGGTGTTGATGCCTAAGTGGTTGCGTCCAAGAGCAGACACAATACCCATTGTCACAGTTTGTCCGACACCAAAGGGGTTACCTATGGCCAGCACGACATCCCCTACTTTCGTGGTTTCTAAACGGCCGAGGGTAATAGCAGGTAAATTTTTTAAACCAATTTTTATGACAGCGAGATCTGTTTCAGGATCGGTGCCGATTAATTTTGCAGAGACTTTACGTCCATCTGCTAAAGCGACTTCAATTTCATCGGCTGACTCGATGACATGATTATTGGTGAGAATATAGCCTTCTGGACTAACAATGACGCCAGAGCCTAGGCTAAATTGTTTGTCATCTTGTTGTCTGGGATCTGCATCGCCAAAAAAATGGCGAAATAAAGGATCATTACTGAGTGGATGGGGAGACTGTCGTGCAGCCTTGGTAGTAAAAATATTGACCACCGATGGCATAGCATGTTGCGAAGCCAAACGGTAGGAGCTTTGCGAGCTAGTCGGCTCGGAAGATTCTCGAATTGAGACCGACTCATTATCAATGTGGATTTGATGACTACTTTGATTGAGCCATTGCGGCTTAAGTGTCGCTACAATAAACCACAGTGCAAGACCGACTGTAACGGTTTGAGCAAATAACAACCAGAGACGACGCATATCAGGGATTAAAAATGAATAGTAAAGATCGTGATGAGTTAGCAAAATATCTTGCCGCCACATTGGATATTAACCGTTTTCGTGATTATTGCCCTAATGGCTTGCAAGTGCAGGGTACTGCAAGTGTTAAGCATATGGTGACGGGGGTGACAGCTAGTCTAGCCTTATTAGAGGCAGCGCATGCCGCAGGTGCAGATACGGTATTAGTACATCATGGTTATTTTTGGCGAGGTGATGATCAACGTGTGGTGGGGACATTGCATAAGAGACTAAAATTTTTGTTAGAGCATGATATGAATTTATTTGCCTATCATTTGCCCTTAGATGCGCATGCTGAATTTGGAAATAACGTGCGATTAGGATTACAACTGGGATTAAGTATTCATCGTTATTTCGGCGAACAAGATCTGGGATGTGTTGGTGATGTGAGTGATGCGACACTCACTGTTGGTCAATTACAAAACAAGATAGAAAAAATTTTAGGTCGTTCGCCATTGTTAATTGGCGATGCATCGAAAAAACTCAACACGATTGCTTGGTGTACGGGCGCTGCTCAGCAATCATTTGCAGAGGCGATTAATGCAGGAGCGGATCTCTACATTAGTGGTGAGATCTCTGAGCAAACAGTGCACTTAGCGCGTGAGTCTGATGTGGCGTATTTAGCCTGCGGACATCATGCAACGGAACGATATGGAGTACAGGCAATAGGACAGCATTGTGCGTCTCAATTTGGTATCACTCATCAATTCATTGATATTCCTAATCCAGTTTAGTGAGCATGAATTATTGACATCATCATTAGGCACTGAGTGTTCGATTAAAGATAATAAAGTTTGAATCTGCTGTAATAAAATTTTTTAAACTATTTTTTCATGTATGCCGGTTAGTCATATCTATAAGCTTTGATTTAATTCACTGTTATAGGGATCAATAAGTTTTAATTGACCACAAAATGTTCCGACCTAAGGTCACTACAGTGTAACGCTTACTTATGCTGCAAAATTTTTTAGTACAGCCTACTCGCATCATGATTGTTGAAGATGATCCTGTAACAAGGCGTTTGTTATGTCATGCAGTAGAAACAGAGCGCACTCTTAGTCTGCATGGTGCGTTTGCTTGCGTTGCTGATGCACTCGCTTGGTTAAAGACTGAAACGGTTGATTTATTGTTGACTGATTTAGGTTTGCCGGATGGTTCAGGGCTTAGCATTATTGAAGCTTGTCGTAAGCGATTACCCCATGCAGACATCATGGTCATTACAATGTCGAGTGATGAAGAGCATGTGTTGGCATGTATAGAAGCAGGGGCAGCTGGATATGTGCTGAAAGAAGCAGGTCATATTGATATTGTGCGAGCGCTGTTAGATTTGCGAGCGGGAGGTTCTCCTATCAGTCCTGTGATTGCGCGTAAAGTGTTAGCGCGTATGCTGAAATTTAGACCACAAGAGACCGATGCGTTTGAAGAAAATGGGGCGCAGCTACTTACGCCACGTGAAAACGCTATTCTAGAATTGATTGCAAAAGGCGGCAGCTACGCCAAAGTAGCTGAAGCTTTGGCTTTATCGGTCGGTACCGTACAAACACATGTCAAAAACATCTACGGTAAATTATCTGTGCATTCACGTGGTGAAGCGGTCTATGAGGCGCATAGACGAGGTTTAATTCGCATCAATGAGGCGAAATTAAGTAATGTGCTCACCTAGTAGAGGTATTTATCGCATTTCGATGTCATAAAAATAATAAATATCGAATCTTATCTACATAGCTAATTGAAAACAAAGACTTAAGTACGCTCGGTGCTACAAAAGAATTCCGCGCTCCGATATAATGTAGGGTTGCTAGAAGTTTCATATTAGTTTTGCAATTCTTCGATTGGGGTTGTTATGAGTGATGAAAAGCAGGTCGACGCGGGTCGGCGTGGTCTACTGGTTGCAACTTGCGCTGCAGGTGGTGTAGCTGGATTGGCCGGAGCTGGTGCCTTTGTTTCCACATTTGAGCCTTCTGAGCGTGCTAAAGCAGCTGGTGCTCCAGTAGAAGTTGATATCGCCGATTTAAAACCCGGCGAAATGAAAACCGTGGAGTGGCGAGGCAAGCCAGTATGGATAGTTAAACGCACTCCCGATATGGTGGAGTCGCTGAAAAAAGCGGACGCTCAGCTCGCTGATCCAAAATCTGAACGTAATCCAGAAGATTTAACACCGGACTACGCTCGTAATGAAGCGCGTTCAATCAAGCCAGAAATTCTAGTGGCCGTTGGTATCTGCTCACACTTGGGCTGCTCACCAACCACGAAATTCCAGCCAGGTGCGCAACCTTCCTTACCCGATGATTGGGCGGGCGGTTTCCTTTGCCCTTGTCATGGTTCCACCTTTGATTTAGCAGGTCGTGTTTATAAAAATAAACCGGCACCAGATAACTTACAGGTACCGCGACATATGTATGTGAGCGATACAAAAATCTTAATCGGTAAAGATCAGAAAGGCGAGGCTTGATCATGGCATTCGTTGAAAAAAAATTACCTGCAGATGCACCAGTAGCCCAAAAAGCTTTAGCTTGGGTTGATGATCGTTTTCCACTAACAAAATTGTGGAATGATCAGTGGGGCAAATACTATGCACCTAAGAACTTCAACTTTTTTTACTTGTTTGGTTCTTTAGCTGCGTTAGTTTTAGTTATACAAATTGTCACTGGCATTTTCTTAGTGATGAACTACAAGCCTGACGCTAATCTCGCCTTCGCATCAGTTGAATACATCATGCGTGAAGTGCCTTGGGGTTGGTTAGTGCGCTACATGCATTCCACAGGTGCTTCAGCATTTTTCATCGTGGTGTTTTTACACATGACGCGTGCACTGCTGTATGGTTCATATCGTAAGCCACGTGAATTAATCTGGTTGTTTGGCGTAGCGATTTTCTTGTGCTTGATGGCAGAAGCTTTCTTCGGTTATCTGCTCCCATGGGGTCAAATGTCTTATTGGGGCGCACAAGTTATTGTGAATTTATTTGGTGCGATTCCTTTCATCGGTCCAGATTTGTCATTGTGGATACGTGGTGATTATGTTGTATCCGATGCGACCTTAAATCGTTTCTTTGCATTCCATGTGATTGCTATTCCGCTAGTGTTGTTGGGCTTAGTGGTAGCGCATTTAATCGCATTACATGAAGTTGGTTCAAACAATCCAGATGGTATTGAAGTAAAAGAAAATCTGGGTCCAGATGGTCATGGTATCGATATGATTCCTTCTCATCCGTACTACTCAGCTAAAGATGTTTTTGGTGTGTCAGTGTTCTTGACGATTTTTAGTGCAGTCGTATTTTTTGCTCCTGAAATGGGCGGGTACTTCTTGGAATACAATAATTTTATTCCTGCTGATTCACTCAAGACACCGCCACACATTGCGCCAGTCTGGTACTTCACACCGTTCTATTCCATCTTGCGAGCCACTACATCGCAATTCATGATTGCTTTGATTATTGGTGTAGCGGCTTACGCTGCATTGATCGTTATGAAAACCCAACTACCACAGTTGATTAAACGCGCTGTGATGGGTGTAGCGGTTGTTGTTGCGATTGCGATGCTGGTTCTGGATGCGAAATTCTGGGGTGTGGTGTTGATGGGCGTGTCAGTCATTATTCTTGCTGGTTTGCCTTGGTTGGATCACTCACCAGTCAAGTCCATTCGCTATCGTCCTGATTGGCACAAATATGTCTACATACTTTTTGGTGTTGCATTTGTCGTGCTTGGTTATCTAGGTATCTTGCCTCCAACAGAAGGCCGTACCTTGGTGGCGCAGATTTTCACCTTTGTCTATTTTGGTTTCTTCCTGCTCATGCCATGGTGGAGCACGATGGGTGAATTCAAGCAAGTGCCATCGCGTGTAACTTTCCATCCGCACTAAGCTGCAAAGGGAAAAAATAATGAAACAGTTGAAAAAACTTCTAGCGGCTTTGGTATTGATGCCTGCACTGGTAATGGCAAATGAAGCTGGCTATCCTCTGGATCGCGCACCTGATCGTGGTCAAGATATGTCAGCTTTACAAAATGGCGCGAAGCTTTTTGTGAACTACTGTCTGAACTGCCACTCTGCATCAATGATGCGTTACAACCGTTTACGTGATCTAGGATTGTCAGAAGAACAGATTCGTGACAACTTACTGTTCACCTCTGACAAAGTGGGTGATTTGATGAAATCAAATCTCAACGCTACAGATGCGAAAAAATGGTTTGGTGCAGTACCACCGGATTTATCGGTCATTGCGCGTGCTAAAGCATCAGGTGATGGAACAGGTGCAGATTGGATTTACACCTACTTGCGCACTTATTACAAAGACGACTCGCGTGCCACTGGTTGGAATAATTTAGTTTTTCCAAACGTAGGTATGCCCCATGTGTTGTGGGAGCTGCAAGGTGTACGTGCAGCTAAGTTTGAAGAAGAAAAAGATCCGCATGATGCAAATAAAACGATACATAAGTTTGCAGGTTTCGAACAGATCAAAGCAGGTAAGTTGAATGTCCAGGAATATGACAGTGCCGTAGCTGATTTAGTTGCTTACTTGGACTGGATGGGCGAGCCTGTTAAAAACAAACGCCAAAGATTAGGTGTGTGGGTTTTATTTTTAATGTCGATACTTGTATTTTTAACCTGGCGTCTTAATGCTTCTTTCTGGAAAGAAGTTAAATAAAGTGTGATCTGTCTTTGATTGTGATTCACCTTAATACCAAAAAGGTGGGGCGCGATAAAAGATAGCTGAGTGTATTTGGGGTGAGGCGAGGTCGTCTCACCCTCTTTGTTTTCAAGGAACTGCAAACATGATGGTCCTCTACTCGGGCACAACCTGCCCATTCTCCCAACGTTGCCGTCTGGTCTTGTTCGAAAAAGGCATGGACTTTGAAATTCGTGATGTTGATCTCTTCAATAAACCTGAAGACATCTCCACCATGAATCCTTATGGTCAAGTTCCTATTCTTGTAGAGCGTGATTTAGTGCTTTACGAATCCAATATCATTAATGAATATATTGATGAGCGTTTTCCGCATCCACAATTAATGCCAGCTGATCCGCTCATGCGTGCTCGTGCCAGACTGATGCTCTTTAATTTTGAAAAAGAGATGTTCATTCATGTGCATACGCTAGAAAATGAAAAATCTCGCGCAGCTGAGAAAAGTCATGAAAAAGCACGCAATGAAATTCGTGACCGACTCACCACGCTAGCCCCGTTATTTTTGAAAAATAAATATATGTTGGGTGAAGAGTTTTCTATGTTGGATGTGGCCATCGCTCCCTTGCTCTGGCGTTTGGATCACTATGGTGTTGAGCTTTCAAAAACAGCAGCGCCATTGATGAAATATGCAGAGAGAATTTTTTCTCGTCCCGCCTATATTGAAGCATTGACCCCATCTGAAAAAGTCATGCGTCGTTAATGAGCTTGAATCCGCCTTGCGCAGTAGTGGGTTCAGATGTGCAAGGCGGGAAGTTTGATATAGGATGTATCATCCTTTATAACTATCTTTCTTCTGTCCTGGAACCCGAGTCATGTCTGAGATTTCAACTAAGCCTTATTTACTGCGTGCACTGTACGAATGGTGCACAGACAGCGGCTTTACGCCCTACATCGTCGTCATCGTAGACTCTTCCACCAAAGTGCCTATGGAGTTCGTCAAAAACGGCGAGATCGTCCTCAATATTAGTTTTAGTGCGACGGCGCAGCTCAAGATGGATAATAATTTTGTGCATTTTCGCGCGCGTTTTGGCGGAGTAAGCCGCGAAATCGAAGTGCCGATGGAGAATGTCACTGCAATTTATGCGCGTGAAAATGGTCAGGGAATGACCTTTGATACCAACTTAGCGGAACGATTAGCTAGCAAAAAGAAAAATCTGGGCGAAGATGCGGACGCTAGTAATCAGAAAGCTGAAACTGTGTTTACCTTGGCTGCAGTCCCAAAAGGGGATGCACAACAGTCAGGCGAAAAAGCTAATGACGATGATCAGCCAGATCCGCCAAAACCCAGTGGCAAACCTACGCTGACTCGTATCAAATAACGTATAATCCCGCTTTTGCTAATTCTTAGAAAACTTCCCTAAGAGTTATGTCCAAAAGCCGGCTTAGCTCATCTGGTAGAGCACATGATTTGTAATCATGGGGTGGCGGGTTCAAGTCCTGCAGCCGGCACCACTAATCTGTAAGTAAAAACGCCCATTTACATGGGCGTTTTTTTTCGTACTTTGCATGCCTGAACAAGCTGCCAAGGAATTGTTAGCAGCAGCGCGCAATTCTTCCATTGCCACCATAACGCGCCTCCTGTCGTTCACGAAAGAATTCTTCATATGTCATAGGAGTGAGCTCAGGATGTTGTGATTGGAAATGCGTTAGATAGACATCGTAATCGGGCAGGCCGACCATCAGACGCGCTGTCTGTCCGAGATATGCACCGACCTTGCCGAGATTACTAAACATAAGCTGTCCTTTTAAGCGTTTGCTGTTTCAAGTTTCACTGCTTCAGTTTCCACGCTAGTAGGATGCGCAGAACGCAAAGCTTGTAAACAAGCACGGATGCCGAAGAATAATACAGAGAGCAACACCGCCATAAATAGTGCAGCCAAAGTCGCATCTACATAATCATTGATGATAATTTGCTGCATTTGTGCGGGCGACTTAGCCGGTGCAATCACATTGCCTTCTGTCGCTGCAGCTGAATATTTAGCAGCATGAGCCAAGAAACCAATCTTAGGATTTTCATGGAAAATCTTTTGGTAACCAGCTGTCAGTGTACAAATCAACAGCCAGCATAAAGGCAGCATAGTTACCCATGCAAATTTCTCACGCTTGAGTTTGAATAACACAACCGTTGCTAGAGTTAAGGCAATTGCAGCCAGCATTTGATTTGAAATACCAAACAAAGGCCATAGCGTATTAATGCCGCCCAGTGGATCGACTACACCTTGATACAGGAAATAACCCCAAGCACCAACGCATAACAAGGTGGCAGAAATATTCGACACTAAGGATGGAATTTTTTTGAAAGAAGGAATCAGCGTCCCTAGTAGGTCTTGCAACATAAAACGACCGACACGCGTACCTGCATCCACAGCAGTCAGAATAAATAACGCTTCGAATAAAATCGCAAAGTGATACCAGAACGCCATCAGCGCTTTACCACCAATTACAGAAGAAAATATTTGCGCCATACCGACTGCCAGAGTTGGAGCGCCACCAGTACGAGAAATAATTGTAGTTTCACCGACATTGCTAGCTGTTTCACGCAGCATCTCAGGTGTGACAACAAAGCCCCACTGACTAATTGCAAGTGCAGCACTCTCCGCTGTAGTACCTAGTACTGCTGCGGGACTATTCATTGCGAAATACACACCAGGCTCAATGATAGAAGCAGAAACAATCGCCATCACTGCAACAAAGGATTCCATCAACATGCCGCCATAACCAATGTACGGCGCATGCATTTCATTTTCTAAAAGCTTAGGTGTGGTACCAGAAGAAATCAGAGAATGAAAACCTGATACAGCACCACAGGCAATCGTAATGAATAAGAAGGGAAATAAAGTACCGGCCCAAACAGGACCTGAGCCATCAATAAATTTAGTCACAGCAGGCATCTTTAATTCCGGCGCAACGAATACGATACCTAGTGCGAGTGCCACAATCGCACCGATCTTAAGAAAGGTGGAAAGATAGTCACGTGGTGCAAGCAATAACCACACTGGTAAAACTGAAGCTACCACGCCATATGCAAGCAGCATCCAGGTGAGTTGCTTACCATTGAAAGTAAACATAGGGCCAAGGATAGGATCAGCAGCGACGTGCCCGCCTGCGACAATGGACAACATCAGTAGAACAAAACCAATCAGAGATACTTCCGCTACTTGACCCGGGCGTATGTAACGACTGTAAATACCCATAAATAAAGCAATAGGAATCGTTGCTGCGACGGTGAAGGTGCCCCAAGGACTTTCTGCTAATGCTTTCACAACGATGAGTGCTAACACCGCCAACAGAATCGTCATGATCATGAAGGTGCCAAACAAGGCAATCACGCCAGGTACAAGTCCGAGCTCAGATTTAATTAAATCACCAAGGGAACGTCCATCGCGTCGAACAGAGACAAACAAAATCATGAAATCTTGTACGGCACCGGCCAAGATAGCACCAACCAAGATCCACATCACCCCAGGTAGATAACCCATTTGCGCAGCAAGTACAGGCCCGACTAAAGGACCTGCTCCAGCTATGGCTGCAAAATGATGGCCAAATAAGACATGCTTATGCGTTGGTACATAATCTAGACCATCATTGAGTCTGACCGCCGGTGTGGCACGCGTCGCATCGAGTTGCATTACGTGTGTGGCGATATAACGAGCGTAAAAACGAAAACCAATCATGTAAACCGCAACGGCAGCAATCACGATCCATAATGCATTAATACTTTCGCCACGAGAGAGCGCGATCATGCCAAGGGCGACTGCTCCTAAGACGGATAGCGCTAGCCAGCCAGCGTTTTTCACGATTGAACTCATGCGTGTCTCCAAAATTTTATGTTATTAAAGCGGGTAATCGGCGGATTATAACCCTGAAAAACAGCCTGCTTAGGGTCGTAGTATGATGAAAAAAATGGATTAAAAAGGTCAAAAGTGTTTGTTGCTTAAAGCGTTATAAACATGGAATCAGACCTAGTCAACAGAGTCTCAGCAATAGAATAGTCGAATCAACAGAAAACAAAAGACCTGTGCTGCTCTATTGAGTTTTGATAGGGTTAAATGTAATACCAGACCCAGCGACAATAGGATTAGGGAGCATCAATGAGTAATGAAAAATTTAACTTGGCTGCAGCTGAATTAATCAAGCAGCGGCTTGCGCTACATCCTATTACCCCGTTACCAGATGCATTACGCCCACAAAATTTAACCGAAGGGTATGCCATTCAGGCGGCTCTCAATGACTTACTCATCCAAGCTGGAATGGGAAGCATGGTGGGGCACAAGATTGGTTGTACGACACCTGTAATGCAGGCATTTATAAATATCGATCAACCTTGTGCTGGTCGTATTTTTAGTAGAACTGTGATGCATGGTCAGGGTGAAGTACCAGCCCATGGTTTTGTTAAGCTAGGCATTGAATGTGAGATTGCAGTTGTACTTGCGCATGACTTGCCAGTGCAATCTGATCAATATAATTTAGAGTCAGTAAAAGAAGCCGTAGGGGCAGTCATGATTGCGATGGAATTAGTTGATGAGCGCTACGCCCATTTCCCTAGTTTGGGCGTGCCAACCTTAATTGCGGATGATTTTTTTAATGCGGGCTGTGTGTTGGGTGAACCCATACACGACTGGCATGACCTCGATCTCGCAAATCTGATGGGCTTTGCGCGCGTGAATGGCCGCGAAGTAGCGCAAGGAAAAGGCTCATTAGTTATGGGCCATCCCCTGCATGCACTAGCTTGGTTAGCAAATTCATTAGCAGAGCATGGCCAACCGGGTTTGAAAGCCGGTGAATTTGTGTTGTTAGGTAGTGTGGTTGAAACGCAGTGGTTAAAACCAGGCGACAGAGTGGAAATTGATATTCCACAGTTAGGTGAGCTGAGTCTAGAAGTGACACGCTAATTCTAGAACTGGCTTCATTCTCTTTTTTTAGTCGGAGGTAAAAATGCGCAGCATAGCGATAATTGCAGCCGTATTAATGAGTTTCTGTATAGATGGTCTAGCAGATGACAAAGTCGAACATGGCGATTGGTCTTCGCAATTTATGGAAGGCATGGGTGAAGCAACCACGCATGAAAATGGAATGTCAGTATTCGGCATGCTCTGTGCTGAAAACAACTGCCGCTATTATTTTGCAAACAATACCGAATGTCAGCCGCGTGTTACTTATCCTATGATGGTCACCACCAAGCTAGGCGCGCTACCCATAGAAGCGCTTTGTGAAAAAGTTGAAAGCGCAAATGGCGATGTGATGCTGTACTGGTTTAATGAAAACGCAAAAATGAATCAGGCTTTTGCAACATCTACGGAGTTGAGTTTCTCTTTTCCATTGAAAAACGGAAAATTCAAAGTGAGTAGTTTTTCTATGAATGGATTTACCGAGGCGATAGAAAGAATGATTAACGGTGTGCGCGAGCGTGCAAGTATTCGTCGTAATGATAAAAACTCATGATCACGGTAGATCAGAGTTCAAGACTGTGTAGTTTTTAATCCTGACCAACGTGGTGCGATAGCGTGGGTGATTTGAAATAAATCTAATACGCGTGCCACGGTGTGATCAACCATGTCAACAATCGATTCTGGACGATGATAGAGAGCGGGAAGAGGTGGGAAAATAATGCCACCCATTTCAGTCACAGCAGTCATATTTCTAAGATGAGCAAGATTAAAAGGCGTTTCACGTACCATGAGTACGCAACGCCTTCTTTCTTTTAAAATCACATCAGCAGCGCGTGAGATGAGATTGTCGGATAAACCATGTGCCACAGAAGCCAAGGTTTTCATGGAGCAGGGCGCGATCACCATGCCTTCTGATTGAAACGACCCGCTAGCAATACAAGCACCGACATCGCGAGCATTATGTACAACATCGGCTAATGCTTCTACGTCTTTGCGTTTTAGATCTAATTCATGATGCATGCTCAGTACACCAGCATCTGAAATCATGAGATGAGTTTCCACATCCTCTAAAGAACGCAATGCTTCGAGTAAACGCACGCCATAGAGGGCGCCGGATGCGCCAGTAATGGCGACGACAAGTCGTTTCACAAACGCCTAAGAAGCTTAAGCTTTAAGCAAGCTTTGCAGCTCACCAGATTCAAACATTTCATTCAAGATGTCTGCGCCACCGATGAATTCACCTTTGACATACAACTGAGGAACGGTTGGCCAGTTTGAAAATTCCTTAATACCCTGACGAACTCCATCATCTTCCAACACATTGATAGTCACCAGGTCTTGTACGCCACTGGCTTTGAGAACTTCAATTGCACGACCCGAAAAACCACATTGAGGAAACTGTGCAGTTCCCTTCATAAATAACACCACAGGATGTGTGGTCACGGTTTCTTTAATCCAGCCTTGAATTTCGCTCATAAGATCCTCGCTTTAAATAATGTCTGCATTATAGGAAAAATGTGAAACTGCTGCCGACTTTGCCTTAAATACAGGCTTTAAGTCTTAAACTTTCAATTTCGCAAACGCCGCTGCCATTGCATTCGAAGGGGCTGCTGGCTCGCGACGCTGTTGTGTAGCTAGTCTAGCCGCATCGGTACGATCACCACGCTGCTGAGGCTTGGTGCCAGCGGGCGTAGGGGCATCATCCAGTCGCATAGTAAGCGCAATGCGCTTACGTTTAGGATCGACTTCCACCACTTTTACTTTGACGACTTGTCCGGCTTTCACCACGCTATGTGGATCTTTCACAAAAGTATGGGACAGAGCAGAAATATGTACTAACCCATCCTGATGCACGCCTATATCAACGAAAGCACCGAAGGCTGCCACGTTAGTGACAACGCCTTCTAAAATCATGTCAGGTTTTAAGTCTGCAATTTCTTCTATGCCGTCTTTAAAACTGGCCGTTACAAATTCAGGGCGCGGATCGCGACCAGGCTTATCGAGTTCTTTCAAGATATCGACAACAGTCGGTAAACCAAAGCGTTCATCCGCAAAGCGTTTTGGTTCTAAGGATTTTAGAAGCGCACTATCACCAATGACTTGTTTCACTTCTTTCTTAATTTCAGCAAGAATTTTTTCTACTAAGGGATACGATTCAGGATGTACTGCTGAAGCATCGAGAGGATTATCGCCATCCATCACACGTAAAAATCCTGCCGCTTGTTCAAATGTTTTTTCACCTAAACGTGGAACGGAACGCAGAGTAGAGCGTGAAGAAAATTTACCATTCTTATCGCGATAATCTACGATACTTTGCGCTACGTTGCCATTTAAACCTGAGACGCGCGCTAGCAATGGAGCAGAAGCAGTATTCACATCAACCCCAACAGCATTCACACAATCCTCGACTACAGAATCGAGTGAGCGCGCTAATTGAGTTTGCGATACATCATGCTGATACTGACCTACACCTATTGATTTAGGATCGATCTTCACTAATTCAGCTAATGGATCTTGCAGACGTCGTGCAATAGAAACTGCACCACGTATGGATACATCTAGTTCAGGTAACTCACGTGAAGCGAATTCAGATGCTGAATAAACAGAAGCACCGGCTTCAGAGACAACAATTTTATTTAGTTTTAAATCAGGTCTACGCTTAATTAAATCTTGCGCTAGTTTGTCTGTTTCTCTGGATGCAGTTCCATTACCAATTGAGATCAAGGCAACTTGATGTTGTTCGGCGAGTTTTTCTAGCGTGTGTAAAGAGACATCCCAATCATTTCTTGGTTGATGTGGATAGATCGTCGCGGTATCAACCACTTTACCTGTTGCATCAACCACAGCAACTTTTACGCCGGTACGTAAACCAGGATCTAAACCCATCGTCGCGCGTGGGCCTGCTGGAGCAGCGAGTAAGAGATCTTTCAGATTACGTGCGAATACGCGTATTGCCTCGCCTTCCGCTTCTTCGCGCAGCTTACCCATGAATTCAGTATCGAGATGCAGAAAAATTTTCACACGCCATGCCCAGCGCACGGTATCCATTAACCATTTATCTGCCAAGCGATTTTGGTTGCTCACACTAAAACGCACAGCGACACGACTTTCACAGGGATTTAGAGGAGCATCCCATTTTGGTTTTTCTTCTTCTGTATCGAGTCGTAATGTGACGGTCAGCATTTCTTCGCGGCGACCTCGGAACAATGCTAAAGCGCGATGTGAAGGAATTTTTGCAAACTGCTCTGAGTAATCAAAGTAATCAGCAAATTTTTCACCGGCTTCTTGTTTGCCTTCTATAACTTTTGCATCGACTACGCCATGTTCTTTTAAATACTCGCGTAACTGTTGCAGCAATTCTGCATCTTCAGAAAAACGCTCCATTAAAATTTGACGTGCACCATCAAGTGCAGCTTTGGTATCAGCCACACCAGGATTGTCACCTTGATCTGTTGTGAAAGCGGGTTTGATAAAACGTGCAGCTTCCACTTCAGGATCTAAAGTGGGATTCGACAATAATGCATCTGCTAAGGGCTCTAGCCCTGCCTCAAGCGCTATTTGTGCTTTAGTGCGGCGTTTTACACGATAGGGTAAGTAAAGGTCTTCTAAGCGCGTTTTATCTTCAGCAAGTAGGATGGCTTGCTGTAAAACTGGCGTCATTTTTCCTTGCTCTTCAATCGAAGAAAGAATAGCAGTACGACGAGCTTCTAATTCACGTAGATAACGTAAACGTTCTTCCAATAAGCGTAGTTGGATGTCATCCAGTCCGCCGGTGACTTCTTTGCGATAACGCGCAATGAAAGGCACAGTTGCGCCTTCATCAAGCAAGATAATCGCAGCAGCAACTTGTTCATTACGGGCGGCCAGTTCGTTGGCTAAGCGTTGTTCTATAGAAGGCAGCATGAATTAGCAATACAAAAACATAAATGTGGAAAAATTGAAGGGAGAGAAAATTAATTAAACTGAGCGCCAGTGACGCGTGGAATGCCTGCTAGATCAGACCAGCAATGTACGTCATGCCAACCTAGATTGTGAAATAACTCACTGACTGCTTGCGCCTGATCGTAACCATGTTCGAGTAATAACCATCCATGGTCTTCTAAGTGATGCGGAGCGCCGCGAATAATCAATTCAATCGCCTTTAAGCCATTCGAATAATCTGTTAATGCATCCGCTGGCTCAAAGCGTAAATCACCTTGCGATAAATGTGCATCACCTAATGGAATATAGGGTGGGTTACTGACGATCAAATTAAATTTATTTTTTACTGAGTCATACCAATCACTCTGTAAAAAATTAATACTAATGTTGTGTGTAGTAGCATTTTGCTCAGCGATATCTAATGCAGCCAGACTAATGTCGGTCGCAGTAATACGTGCATCCCCACGTAAATGACCGAGTGCTATGGCAACTGCACCAGAGCCGGTTCCTAAATCAAGTACGCTACTTTTTGCATGCAAATGTTGTGCTGCTTTCTCTACTAATAATTCGGTTTCATGTCGAGGTATGAGAACGGCAGGTGTGACTTTTAACTTCAAGCCGAAAAATTCACGCTCGCCCGTAATATAGGCAATCGGCTCGCCGTCACGACGGCGTTGTAACACAGACTGTGCAGCTCTGATTTCATCATCGCTGAGTTCATCTTGGGAGCGTGTGACCAGTTCGATACGAGTCCATTGCAAAGCATGCGCAATCAAAATACGCGCTTCGAGTTGGTCTATCGCGCTAGCGCGCAGTAATGCATCAATTCGCATAGAGTTAGCTTAATCCGACTTTCTAATCACGATAAAACTGAGGGCTAGAAAGAAAGCCACAAACCAAATAACAGACCACTGTGGAATAGACAGTCCTAAGATGGGATCGTATTCTGTCGTACATAAGCCGTCCGCCTGAAACAAAAATGGTAAAAGCTTGGCAGAGATAATTTTATTGAGCGAAGTTTCTAGAGGATCAATGCCACATGAGACAGTAGGATGCGCTTTAATCCATAAATGACGTGCTGCGATGATTGCACCACTCAGACTTGCAATCATTGCGAATGAAGAGCCAAGTCGCGTACTTTTTTTTGCAGAAAAAAAAGTGATTAAGCAAAGCAAGCCGGTTACTGCAAATGCATAGCGCTGTAAGATACATAAAGGGCAAGGCGCCATATCAAGTTGGAATTGTAAATAAGCGCCTACCCCTAACAAGCTGAAACTAGTGAGTGTAATCAGTAATAAAATAATTTTATTTAATTTCATATGAATGACCTGGGATGCAGACTTAATCTGCCTGACTTTCGGCGAGTGCAGCAAGTTGTTCGGTCTGATGTTCAGCCATCAGCGTATTGGTTAATTCATCTAAATCACCTTCCATCATCATCTCTAATTTATACAACGTTAAATTAATACGATGATCTGTGATGCGACCTTGTGGAAAGTTATAAGTACGAATGCGTTCACTACGATCACCCGAACCAACTAATGATTTTCTCGTAGCAGCTTCACTCGCTTGTTGTGCTCGCAATTGCACATCTTTAATGCGTGTAGCCAGCACTTTCATAGCCTGTGCTTTATTTTTATGTTGGCTTCTATCGTCCTGACATTCCACCACGATACCAGTTGGAATATGTGTAAGTCTTACTGCAGAATCGGTTTTATTGATGTGCTGTCCACCAGCGCCGGAAGCGCGAAAGGTATCAATTCGTAAATCAGCAGGATTAATATTCACATCGCTAATTTCATCTGCTTCTGGCATCACAGCTACGGTACATGCAGAGGTATGAATACGACCTTGTGTTTCAGTAGCAGGTACGCGCTGTACGCGATGTCCGCCGGATTCAAACTTCATGCGTGAATACACACCTTGACCTACTAAACGCACAATCACTTCTTTATAGCCACCAATCTCAGAAGGAGATTCCGACACCATCTCTACTTGCCAGCGACAACGTTCTGCATAGCGTGTGTACATACGTAGTAAATCACCTGCAAATAAAGCGGATTCATCACCACCGGTGCCTGCGCGTATTTCAAGAAAAATATTCCGCTCATCATTTGGATCTTTAGGCAGCAACATCTTTTGTAAATCAAGTTCTAATGCCGCTATACGCTGTTGCGCTGCCTCGATTTCTTCTTGTGCAAACGCCTTCATGGAGGGATCTTGCATCATCTCTTGCGCAGTTTTTATATCAGTTTGAGCGTCACGCCACTGCGAATAAAAACCCACTACGGGTTCGAGTTCAGCATGTTCGCGAGTTAGCTTGCGATATTGATTCATATCTGCTGTGGCTGACTCTTGATTCATCAGCGTACCGACTTCCTCTAGTCGCTCAGCGAGCTGATCAAGCTTAGACAACAAAGAAGTTTTCATCGAGGGATAGAGTTAATTCTTGTGGCATGCATCATTAGCGATGCGCGGCTAGGGTAAAGCTCATCATAGTTGAGCAAGCAGGATAAATTTACCTAGCGTTTGGTGCGAAATAATTGCGGCAGTAATTGAGCTAGACGTGCCCGTTCATCTGCCTCTGCATTATGCAAAGCCTGCTGTGGGCCGTGTAGAAATTTTGCTGTCAGGCCTTTAGAAAGCGCTTCCAGCACGGAGTCTATATCTTCACCTTTGGCGATTAACTTACGTGCACGTTCGAGTTCAGCTTGACGCATTTGCTCACTCGACTCTTGCAGATCTTGAATGATGGGTACAACTGCTCTGCCATCTACCCAATGCATAAATGATTGCACGCGTGTTTCAATAATCGATTCAGCTTGCGCAACAGCTGCCTGACGATTTTCCATGCCTGTTTGTACTGCAGAACCTAAATCATCGACGGTATATAAAAACACATCATCGAGTCGACCTACTTCTGGTTCAATGTCGCGCGGAACAGCAATATCCACCATAAACATAGGTTTGCGACGACGACTCTTGATAGCACGTTCAACCATGCCTAAACCAATAATCGGTAAGGTCGAAGCAGTACAAGAAATCACCACATCGAATTTAGCTAATTGATCAGGCAATTCACTGAGTCTTAAGGTATTGCCATGCAAACGTTCCGCCAGTTTTTCTGCACGTTCAGGCGTGCGATTTGCAATCGTTAAGCTCTTAGGATTTTGCGCAGCAAAATGTGTGGCGCACAGTTCAATCATTTCACCGGCACCAATGAACAGCACATGCTGATCTTTTAAGCTATCAAAAATACGTTGAGATAAACGTACTGCAGCAGCTGCCATAGAAACACTATGCGCGCCAATTTCTGTGGTTGACCGCACTTCCTTGGCAACAGCGAAAGTACGTTGAAACATTTGATGTAGGTACGTGCCTAGTCCACCCGCAGCTTCGGCCTGACGAACCGCATCTTTCATTTG
This sequence comes from Pseudomonadota bacterium, assembly GCA_041176585.1. GTDB lineage: Bacteria > Pseudomonadota > Gammaproteobacteria > Burkholderiales > Burkholderiaceae_D > Pernthalerella. The sequence continues at coordinate 1,534 of JBEDCU010000203.1, read as the reverse complement.
ACCCAGAATTTGTGGTTCGCCCAACACCATGGAATCTAATCCTGATGCAACGCGAAATGCATGGCGCACAGCGTCATGTTGCGGCAGAGCGTAAAGATAAGGACGTAATTCTGAATAAGGGAGCTTGTGATAATCGGCAACGAAATGACCAGTTGCATCGATAGCAGCTTCGACATTGCCGTATTGCATGCTGGCAGCGTAGATTTCAGTGCGATTACAGGTAGAAAGTATGGCGGTTTCAGGCGCCTTAGATTGCGAATCACTGCGAGAGAACCAAGCACATGCAGAACCTACTGCCTGACCAAGTTGGTCTGCAGGAAAAGCCACCTTTTCACGAAGTGAGATTGGTGCGCTATTGTGATTAAGCCCTACAGCAAGCAGTTGCATGGAAACGTTTTCGTAGTGAAATTTTAGCTGATTGCATTATAGCCGCTGGTCGCACTCAAACGGATAGAGATGACGGAGTAAATCGGGGCTAAAAAGCCCTAATTTGTGATTTTTTCTAACTTATAACCATAACCATAAACCGGCGCCAGTCTAAATCCATATTCCGGTTGTAATTGCAGCTTGTTTCTGACCCTAGAAATATGTGTATCTATCGTTCTTGAGCTGACCTCACTCTCAGTGGCCCAGACGGATTCAAGAATATAAGCGCGGGAAAGCGGGCGCCCCATGTTCTTAAAAAGCAGCAAACCTAAATCAAACTCTTTTTGGGTGAGCGCTATGGCTTGGTCGTTGAGCGTTAGTCTCGCTTTGCGAATTTCAAATATATGCTGACCAAATACAATCTTATATGCTGCTTGCCAGGCGGGATAAGCGCGCTCCAGCAAGACATGAATGCGGGTTAGTAATGCTTCTTTACGAATAGGCTTGACCAGAAAATCATTCGCTCCCGCTGCTAAGCCAGACAAAATGTCAGACTCAGCCCCAGCGTCAACTAAAAGCAAGATAGGAACATTTGGCCCAAATTGCTTACGTAATGCATGCAGATAAGCTATTTTTTTACTATTTGTGCTTTCCCAATGCAGGATGAACATAGCAAAACGCTGTTCACTTAATTCTTGTGAGTCCGGTTCATGGCTGATTAAGAAAGAACTTTCATGTCCCGCTTCCGACAAAGCATTTATCAATAAATTGCGTTGTTGGTCTTGAATATCGAACAAAGCCAAATGCATAGGAATGAAAAAGTCCAAAAATGGAAGGAGGGCAAAGAGCTGAGAAGGCGCTTTGATCAAGGATTCTAAACCGCCGTCTATTTTCTTAAGAGTTTTTGTTTAACAGTATTTGACCTTTCATTTTTCATCTTTTTTCTTTGAAAGTCGGTTTTTCTAAACATCATCCCACCCATCATTATCAAAATGCTTCTATATAGGCTAAGAAGAAGGTCGCACCTATACTAATGTTAGCGTGTACTTACTTATATTAAGGCTCATTAAGTACAGTGTTTTAATATTTAATAATAGAAATATTTTGCAAATTAGCCACAGTTTTTGTTGTCGGCCATCCACACATCCTTTGTAGTTCCCTTCATGCA
>JBEDCU010000202.1:0-6915 GCA_041176585.1 Pseudomonadota bacterium | reverse complement strand
TACTAAGCCCTGCGCTAGTTGATTCGCTGCTGCAGCATAGATGGGATCATGCCCAGTCGAAGCGCCGCAATAGACACACAGACTTTGTAGAGTTTTTTTAGTCATGATCTTGTATGGAAATGCTCAAGCTAGTTTGCTTATTCATTTTTATTTTAGGTTTGGGTGATTGATTTACAGATAACCTAGTCGATCCATCTTCATCGACTATATTGATTTCAATTCTCCCTCCAGTTGCGCGCGCTAGCTTGACCATTGATTCTATCGTCAAGTTAGTATCGCCGCGAAATACTTTGCTGATATAAGCAGCGCTAGTAGAAAGTTTATTCGCGATCACTGAATATTGAGTCTGATTATATTTTCTTCTCTGCTCGAGTGCCTTTGCAAAATCAAGTTTGGCTTTTTCAACCCAGTAAGTATCAAGCTTCTGAGTCTCTTCTTTAAAGTTGTGTAGTGATTGGCTAAGTTTCATTTTTCATCACCTGTAATGTATCTTTGTTAAGGTGAGAATAGTTTAATTGCTTTTGTGATAATTAAATTTAATTAAGCCAAATGGATGACTGAGACTTTGTAAATACGTGGGAGTGATGCAAAGAGGATGTCATTAATCCTAATGAGGGAAATCGGTAGAGAGCTGAATAAGAAATTTATTGATAAATAGACAAGAAGCTGAATCTTATGCTCTAGCTTATAATTCATCATTCTAAACCGATACGCCTATAAAGTAACCAATGAGTAAAGAGCCTAAGCTGTCGTTCAAACAGCAGCAGTTGATTGTCCGAGAAAACGCGATTATTGATGCAACCAATGCCTTGCTTGCTCAAAAAGGTTATGACCTCATGACGATGGATGAGGTGGCAGCGGAAGTGGGTATCGCTAAAGCCAGTCTCTATAAACACTTCCCATCCAAAGAAGCATTAGCAGCTGCTGCAATGGTGCGATTATTAGAAAACACCATTGCATTTGTGCGTGATCTTGATACGCAGCTACCAGCAATAGAACAATTAAAAAATGTCTTGAAATGGGCTTTAGATATTCGCATCAAAGGTGGATTACCCACACTGCCAAATGAAAATACTAGTTTGCGTGATGCCTTATTGAATAACAATCGTTATCTAAATCGCTTACTAGATTTAAATGAACACATGGCGGGATTGATAGAAAAAGCCAGAACAGAAGGTGTGATTCGTCAGGAGCTACCAGTGGATGTAGTGTTGTTTACGATCTATGCACGTTCCTGTGATCCCACCTTAGATTATCTGAGATCGTCAGGACAATACACTGATGAACAAGTTATCGATTTTCTGATATCAACTTGTTTTCGCGGGTTGCAGTAATCTCTTGCATCACAATGTTTACTGATTGTTTAGTAAAGGCTAATGCGACATGGCCGACTAAGTCAATTTCTATATTGCGTGCATGCGGTAAATAAGATGAATCTTGCGGTGATACGATGTTGTCATGCCGTGAATATATCGACACAATCTTTGAACATGTAGCGGGTGTGGAAGATACATTTAATGTATTGATCCAACTGCTAGTTTCTTGATTGTCATTCCAACGCATTTGATAAGCATTCATGCCCCATGCTGCTGCCGCTAACTTACTGCCATGATGCGGTGTGCCTAGCGTAATTAAGCGAGCAATTTTCTCTTCACCATAGCGTCGCATATAAGCACGTGCAGATAGTCCTCCCATGCTGTGTCCCAAAATAATAACTTGTGATTGACCTGTCTGTTGGCAAAGTGTTGTGATGGCATTGTGTATGAGGACTGCATAGTCATCTATGCCTACTAACACTGGTTCGCAATCTATCGCACTATGCGTAATATTTTGTTTTTGCAGTAAACGGCTGACGCTAATCCAATAACCACTGTTACAGCCATAACCATGAATGAGTAATACAGGCAAGCCACTATGCTGCTTGCTAGAGCGAAAACTAAAGCCTGCAAATGGAAACGACCAATACCAACATACGCTACTCCAGTAAAATTCTTGCAGCATGAGGATTAGCAATTGCCAGCGACTAAATTTTTTACCATCAGCGCGTGTTAAATCGAATACAGCAGCAGTAAAAAAATTATTGATAATGATGTAAGTGCGGGGCAGTGATGTTAATACAGTACTGATCAGAATCGCAAACAATGTTTCATTCAATCCCATTGATACTATCCACACAGACAATAGCGCAATACTGACCAACTGCACAAACAGCATAAATTGTGTGAAGCTGGCAATCATGCTGTTGGTTCAGTCGGTGGAGTGGATGTTGGTTTGATTATTTTCTCTAGTTGTATTAAGCGCGTTTTAGCCCATCTGTCGTGTAGGTATTGCCTATCCGCGTGGAGAAAAATAGCCGCAGCCCATAAGATGAAATTCAGCGTCGGCAAAATCACTAACATCCAGCCTTGTGCATGGAATAAAGAAGCGATTGCTAATCCTGGCACAAACCACAACCACATCAATACATAACGCAGTAATGCACGTCGCCAGTTAAGTGCATCACCATTTAGCGCAGTGAGTTTTATGCGCCATGTTTTCATTGCCGGTGTTTGTCCGCCATGCGTCCAAAACCAGATGAAGTAAACGCCCAATACCGTAAATAACCAGATGATTAAAGGTGTGCGCATGTATAGCGCATGACGTTGTTGGATGAGCGTAGAAAATAACCAAGTGGCGATGAATAACAGGCCGAATAACAACATTGCTTCATACACCATGCAAATCAATCGCACACGTAGTGAGGGCGCGCTGAGTGATAAGAATGCTGAGGATGCAGTGGATGGTGGTGGGGTGTGAGTAGTGTTCAAGACGCGGCTGCAAAAGAAATTGAAGTGAATGGGGTGCAATAAGCAGTCATTGTAAAGCGAGTCAGCCTGAATGCATGATTGGCCAGTTTGCAAAGCGCTGAAGGGCTAGATATAGGTTTAGGTTTCAATATTGATAATAACTGCAAAGATCAGCGATACAAGTGCCACTTGATGCCTGAAAATCCTTGATTTCAAACGATTTCCCCCAGATTGGACTTGACCGACTTGCTGCAACGCAGTAACGTATTGATCCCCTGTCATCCACAGGGGAATCCTGTGCCTTGCCACGGGTGGCGCAAGACGCTGCTCGTGCGACAAGGCTCTTTCATTTTGAAAGCTGTTTGCTCTAACCCACGCCACAAGCGTGAAGAATCTTTTGTTGTTTTACGCCCTCAGGCTGCACGAGTCGCGTTTAGCGTTGGTTTGAAATACATCTGGGTATGTATGACGGACTAACGTGACCGCACAAAAAAGGAATGTCCGAGGATAAAACAACTGCCGATTCTATTAGGAGAGAGCATCCGATCAATCTCCCATGGACCTTGAAAGGAAGTTGTATGAGTCAAGAAATCACTGGCGCAGAAATTCTTGTGCGCTGTCTAGCCGAAGAGGGCGTCGAGCATGTGTTCGGCTATCCAGGTGGCGCTGTACTTTATATTTACGACGAGATTTTTAAGCAGAACAAGTTTCAGCACATACTGGTTCGTCATGAACAAGCTGCTGTACATGCTGCGGATGCGTATTCACGTTGTTCAAATAAAATTGGTGTGGCACTCGTGACCTCTGGTCCTGGTGTAACCAATGCGGTAACTGGTTTGGCTACTGCCTATATGGATTCTATTCCTATGGTGGTGATCACAGGTCAGGTGCCTTCGCATGCAATAGGACAAGACGCATTTCAAGAATGCGATACCGTCGGTATTACCCGTCCTTGCGTAAAACATAATTTCTTGGTCAAGGATGTAAAAGACTTGGCCATGACGATGAAAAAAGCTTTTTATATCGCGACCACTGGCCGTCCTGGTCCCGTGTTAGTCGATATACCAAAAGACATCACAATTCATAAAACCACTTATGAGTATCCGCAAGAACTAGAAATGCGTTCTTATAAGCCGGTAGAAAAAGGTCATGCTGGTCAAATCAGAAAAGCGGTGCAGTTATTACTGACTGCTGAGCGTCCTATGATTTACACCGGTGGTGGTGTAATTTTGTCGGATGCTTCACCTGAACTCAATAAATTAGTTGATAGACTTGGTTTCCCTTGTACCAATACTTTGATGGGTCTGGGTGCGTATCGTTCAACCAGTGAGCATTTTGTTGGTATGCCAGGTATGCACGGCACCTATGAAGCCAACATGGCGATGCAACACTGTGATGTACTGATTGCGATTGGTGCGCGTTTTGATGATCGTGTGATTGGCAATCCTAAACACTTTGCAACCAACCCACGCAAAATCATTCATATTGATATTGATCCTTCTTCAATTTCAAAACGCGTGAAAGTTGATATTCCTATCGTTGGTAATGTCAAAGAAGTGTTGAATGAAATTTTGTCTCAACTCGATGCTGCTGAAACAAAGCCAAATGCAACTGCTATCTCTGCATGGTGGAAGCAAGTCAATGAATGGCGTAAAAAAGAATGTTTGAAATATCCAACGTCAACTGAAGTCATCAAACCACAGTCTGTAGTACAAAAACTGTGGGAAGTCACCAAAGGTGATGCATTCATCACCTCCGACGTGGGTCAACATCAAATGTGGGCAGCACAGTACTACGGCTTTGATAAGCCACGTCGTTGGATTAACTCCGGTGGCTTAGGCACCATGGGTGTAGGCTTACCGTATGCAATGGGTGTACAAATGGCACATCCTGATGCAACGGTTGCTTGTGTGACGGGTGAAGCTTCCATTCAGATGTGCATACAAGAACTCGCAACATGTAAGCAATATCATCTGACACCAAAAATCATTTTGCTCAACAATCGTTATCTCGGTATGGTGCGTCAGTGGCAGCAGATTGATTATGACAAACGCTACTCAGAGTCCTACATGGATTCTTTGCCTAACTTTGATAAATTAGCTGAGTCATTTGGTCATGTCGGTATGACCATTACCAAACCTAGTGATGTGGAATCCTCACTCAAAGATGCCTTCGCAATGAAAGACAAACTAGTCTTCATGAATTTCATCACTGACCGTGATGAAAACGTTTGGCCTATGGTGAAAGCAGGCAAAGGTCTGACTGAGATGCTGCTTGGTTCGGAGGATCTATAACATGCGCCATATTATTTCAGCCTTATTAGAAAATGAAGCCGGTGCGTTGTCACGTGTCGTGGGATTATTTTCCGCGCGTGGCTATAACATTGAAACTCTGACCGTTGCACCTACTGAAGATGCAACGCTCTCGCGTATGACGATCGTGACTTCGGGTTCAGATGATGTGGTTGAACAAATCACAAAACATTTGAATCGCTTAATCGAAGTCGTGAAAGTAGTTGATCTCACAGAAGGCGCGTTCATTGAACGTGAGCTCATGCTGATCAAAGTACGTGCAGTAGGTAAAGAGCGCGAAGAAATGAAGCGTACTACAGATATTTTCCGTGGTCGCATCATCGATGTCACTGATAAGACTTACACCATTGAGCTGACAGGAAATAAATCTAAGCTTGATGCATTCATCGATGCCATCGACCGTGCATCCATACTCGAAACCGTCCGCACTGGTGGATCGGGCATAGGGCGTGGTGAACGAATTCTCAAGGTTTAATTCAAACAACAACTTAGACAATTTTTATTTAGTTAGGAAAATCATGAAAGTTTTTTACGACAAAGACTGCGACCTCTCCCTCATCAAAGGTAAAAACGTCGCCATCATCGGTTATGGTTCACAAGGACATGCACATGCACAAAACCTGAGTGATTCAGGTTGTAAAGTAACCGTCGGTTTACGTAAGGGTGGTTCTTCATGGGCCAAAGTTGAAAAAGCTGGCCTAAAAGTAGCAGAAGTGAATGATGCAGTGAAAGCTGCTGATGTCATTATGATTTTGCTGCCAGATGAAAACATCGCTCAGGTTTATCATGACAACGTAGCACCCCATGCTAAACAAGGTGCAGTACTCGCCTTTGCACACGGCTTTAATGTTCATTACGGTCAAGTCGTGCCACGTGCTGATCTTGACGTCATCATGATTGCACCTAAAGCACCAGGTCATACAGTTCGCGCAACATATACCCAAGGTGGTGGTGTGCCGCATTTGGTCGCTATCTATCAAGATAAATCTGGTCATGCACGTGACATCGCTTTGTCCTACGCCATGGCAAATGGTGGTGGTCGTGCTGGCATCATCGAAACCAACTTCCGTGAAGAGACAGAGACTGACTTGTTTGGTGAACAAGCAGTACTGTGCGGTGGTACGGTTGAATTGATCAAAGCAGGTTATGAAACCTTAGTTGAAGCAGGCTATGCACCAGAGATGGCTTACTTTGAATGCTTACATGAACTCAAACTCATCGTGGATCTAATCTATGAAGGCGGTATCGCTAACATGAATTACTCCATCTCTAACAACGCTGAGTATGGTGAATATGTCACCGGTCCACGTATCGTGACTGAAGACACCAAAAACGCCATGCGTCAGTGTTTGAAAGACATACAAACAGGTGAGTATGCTAAGAGCTTCATCTTAGAAAACAAAGCAGGTGCACCAACATTGATTTCACGTCGTCGTCTGAATGCAGAACATCAGATCGAAGTCGTAGGCGCGAAATTAAGGGGAATGATGCCTTGGATAGCTAAAAACAAAATGGTTGATCAATCGAAAAACTAATTTTTGTTTTATTCGGCATCATACGGGATGCGCTGGTAAGCGCACCCCGCGCTCGGACTAAAAGCTGCACGCAGGTGCAGCTTTTTTTACGTCCTTACGTGCACTAGGATCGCCAAGAATAAGATGGTAGATCAGTCTAAGAACTAAGTACTAAAAAGTTCTTCGGCATCATACGGGATGCGCTGGTAGGCGCACCCCGCGCTCGGACTAAAAGCTGCGCGCAGGTGCAGCTTTTTTTACGTCCTTACGTGCACTTGGATAGCTAAAAACAAAATGGTAGAT
>JBEDCU010000201.1:0-6863 GCA_041176585.1 Pseudomonadota bacterium | reverse complement strand
ATTTTATGCTTAATTTATGAAATATTGCAGTTTTTTAAGCAGCACATGCTGCATAAAAAAGCTTACCTTATTGGCATCCTAAAACTTCAACGCAGATTGCAAATTAACGGAGCCGGTATGGACATGCAACAACCCCTAGCCATCACAGATAACCTCGACTCAGAACCCCAAGAAACAGCAGAATGGATCGCTTCCCTGCACTCTGTGTTGGAATCTGCCGGTCCTGCGCGAGCACGCTTTTTGTTATCGAAATTATCGACTGCAGCGAGAGAAGCAGGATTGCAATGGCGCGATGCACGCAACACGCCTTACATCAACACCATACGCGTGAGTGATGAACCACCTTACCCCGGTGGCTCGGATGCCTTAGCCTTAGAAGAAAAATTAGCCGGCATGATGCGTTGGAATGCACTCGCCATGGTGGTGAGAGCTAACCGTGCTTATGGTGAATTAGGTGGACACATTGCAAGCTATGCTTCTGCCGCTGATTTATTTGAAGTCGGTTTTCATCATTTTTTCCGGGCACGCTCTGCAGATTACGAAGGCGATCTTATTTATTTTCAAGCTCACTCCGCACCTGGTATTTATGCGCGTGCATTTTTAGAAGGTCGCTTAAGCAGCGATGACTTAACTTACTATCGACAAGAACTGAGCGCAAAAAAACAGCAAGCAAAAGGACTCTCTTCTTATCCTCATCCTTGGCTGATGCCTGACTTTTGGCAATTCCCCACTGGCTCCATGGGACTCGGTCCCATCTCAGCAATTTATCAAGCACGCTTTCTGCGCTATCTTGAACATAGACAGTTATTAAGCACACAGCCACGCACGATATGGGGCGTGTTTGGCGATGGTGAAATGGATGAACCTGAATCTTTAGCAGCACTCTCTATGGCAGCGCGTGAGAAGCTGGATAATCTCGTTTTTGTGATCAACTGTAATTTGCAACGACTCGACGGCCCTGTACGCGGCAATGGTCACATCGTCGATGAATTAGAAACCTTATTTGATGGTGCAGGTTGGAATGTTATTAAATTACTCTGGGGTTCAGATTGGGATCCACTCTTTGCACGCGATCAGAATGGTGAATTAGTAGCAGCATTAAACGCCACTGTTGATGGACAACTGCAAACCTTTGCAGCCAATGATGGCGCATTTAATCGTGAACATTTTTTCGGACAGACACCCGCGATGCAGGCAATTGGTGCCACGCTCACAGACGAAGAAATCGATAGATTAAAACGTGGTGGACATGACCTTAGAAAAATCTATGCTGCCTATCATGCAGCAGCTAATCATAAAGGCAAACCCACTGTTATTTTGGCGCAAACTAAAAAAGGTTTTGGTATGGGCACTGCGGGTCAAGGAAAAATGACCACGCATCAGCAAAAGAAATTAGAGCGCCAAGACTTACTTGATTTTCGTGATCGCTTTCAAATACCACTCACTGATGAACAAGCAGAAAATCTAGCCTTCTACAAACCAGATGCAGACAGCCCAGAAATGCGTCACCTGTTACAAAAGCGTGAAGCTTTAGGTGGATACCTACCGCAACGGATAGATCCAAAATTAAATTTACCTGTACCAGCAATTGAGCAGTATGCACAATTCGCATGTGACGCGGATGGTAAAGAGATGTCAACTACCATGGCATTAGTGCGCATGATGGGTGGCTTATTAAAAGATGCCACATTCGGTAAGCATGTAGTGCCCATAGTGGCTGACGAAGCACGTACCTTTGGTATGGCAAATTTATTTCGTCAAGTTGGTATCTACTCAGCACAAGGACAACTCTATGAACCTGAAGATATAGGTTCAATTTTGTATTATCGCGAAGCGAAAGATGGACAAATTTTAGAAGAAGGCATCACAGAAGCTGGTGCTATCGCTTCTTGGACGGCAGCAGCAACTAGCTACTCTGTGAATAGTTTACCTATGCTGCCTTTTTATATTTATTACTCTATGTTTGGATTTCAACGTGTGGGTGATTTAATTTGGGCAGCAGCAGATCAACGAGCACGCGGATTTTTAATTGGCGCTACGTCAGGACGCACGACCTTAGGCGGTGAAGGTTTACAACATCAAGATGGTAGTAGCCATCTAATGTCTGCTGCTATACCAAATTGTATTTCTTATGATCCTGCTTATGCTTATGAATTAGCAGTCATCATTCAAGATGGCATGGAACGTATGCTGCAAAAGCATGACGATGTGTTTTACTACATCACCGTCACCAATGAAAATGAAGCGCAACCTAGCATTCCAGCCAATTCAAAAAGTGGCATCTTGCGCGGCATGCACTGTGTTGTGCCACATGAAAATGCAGAGGTACGCTTACTTGCTTCTGGCCCTATGTTAAAAGAAGCGATCGCAGCAGCACAATTACTTAAAGATCTATTCAAAATCAGTGCTGCGATTTGGAGCGTGACTAGCTATTCACAACTTGCACGAGATGGCATAGCTTGTGAACGTGCACAACGTATTCAACAATCTGATGACTTGCCATGGATTACGCAAGAATTACAAACGTCGAATAGTCCAGTGATTGCTGTTTCAGATTATGTACGTGCGATTCCAGAAAGTGTCAGAGCATTTGTACCTAGTCGTTATGTCACTTTGGGCACAGATGGATTTGGGCGCAGTGACACCCGCGCTAACTTACGTGATTATTTTGAAGTCGATGCAAAATGGATAGCCTATACAGCGATGGCAGAAATTTTTGCAAAGAAAAAATCTAGTGAAGAGATGCAGGCTATTGCAAAAAAACTAGGTGTGGATTTGCAGCAAAGCTTAGCCATGTATGGATGACGCAAAAAATTGAATTTACTGAAACACCTAGTTAAAGCTTATTAATTTAACGCGTGCGTTCGGCTTGTTGTGCTATGCGCTGTGCTTTGATGATGACAGGTTTATCTACCATCTTACCGTCTACAGCAATTGCTGCACCGTTAGCTGCAATCGCTGCATCTAATACACGGTGTGCCCAACTAATTTCATCTGGCGTAGGCGAATAAGCTGCATGCACAGTCGCTAGCTGCTTAGGATGAATACACAACTTACCACCGAAACCAAAACGCTTGCCGCGTAAGGTTTCGGCATGCAATACATCAGTATCATCAATCGCTGTTGTGACACCGTCGATAGGTGCAGCAATACCAGCAAGTCGTGAAGCTAATACGAGTTGTGAGCGAAAGTAATCCAACTCCCTATCGTCACCTTCAATTCCCATATCTACAGAAAAATCGATACTACCAAACATTAGCCGCTCTACACCTTGTGCAGCCGCTAAACTAAATGCATGGGCAAGCCCTATTCCACTTTCAATCAGTGGTAATACTTTTTTCGCACCGGCTTGCATGACTTGTGCAATCTCAGATAAATGCGCAGCTTTAGGCAAAATCACTGCTGTCACACCTGCTTGTTCACATAACTCTAGGTCACTAGAAAACCAAATTGAGTCAGCGCTATTAATACGCAAAGCAATAGGCTTAGATGCATCACACCAAGCAGCAATGGCAGCACGCGCAGCCTCTTTTTCTGATGGTGGTACTGCATCTTCAAGATCGATGATGACGACATCAGCACCTGCTGCAAATGCTTTATCAAAGCGCTCAGGGCGATTTCCAGGTACAAATAAATAAGAAACAGCTACAGCGGCTTGCATTTAAATAGCCTTTTCAGATTTAAGTTGATTGATACGCGCATCATCATAGCCAAGTTCAGACAAAATACTTTGCGTATGCTGACCTAGTTCTGGAATCGCATCCATACGTGCAGTCCATGTATTCGGTACACCAGGTGGAAGTAAGGCCGGCAAAGCACCCACCGGTGAAGCGACTTCTGCCCAACGTGCACGCGCTTTCAATTGGGCATGCTCCCAAATATCACACATTTCATTTAAACGTGCATTTGCTATCTGTGCTTTTTCTAAACGCGTGATCACTTCTTCAGCCGTCATCGTTGCAAAAGCTTCTACGATAATGGCGTACAGTTCTTTACGGGCTGCTGATCGTGCAGCGGTGGATAAAAATAAAGGATCTGTCGCTAACTCTGGCATCAATAACACTTGCTCACAAAAGATCACCCACTCTCTTTCATTCTGCAAACCTAACATCACTGTTTTACCATCACCTGCAGGGAATGGGCCATACGGATAAATCGTTGCATGTGCAGCACCTGCGCGCGCTGGTGCTGATGCGCCATCAAAGGCGTAATACAGTGGGAAGTTCATCCACTCCAACATACTCTCTAACATAGAGATATCGATACGACAGCCTTTACCCGTTTTACCTCTTTGTATTAATGCAGCGAGTATATTGGTATAGGCATACATACCTGCAGCAATATCAGCAATCGAAGCACCTGCCTTAGAAGGTTCATCTGCTGTTCCAGTGACAGACAAGAATCCTGATTCACTTTGTATCAATAAATCATAGGCTTTCTTATCGCGATAAGGACCATCAGCACCATAACCTGAAATATCACAAACGATTAAACGTGGATGCGCTTCATGCAGCGCTTCATACGATAAGCCTAAGCGTGCTGCCGCACCGGGCGCTAGATTTTGTACTAATACATCAGCATGTTCTAACAATTTATCGAGTATCTTTTTCGACTCTACATGCTTTACATCCAGCGTTAAACTTTCTTTAGAGCGATTGGTCCAAACAAAATGGGATGCCATGCCTTTCACACGCCCATCATAAGCACGCGCAAAATCACCACTCTCTGGCCTTTCTATTTTAATCACTCGGGCTCCAAGATCAGCCAGCTGACGCGTACAAAAAGGCGCAGCAATTGCATGCTCTAAAGTGACGACCGTGATTCCATCTAAAGGACGCATAGTAAATTCCAAATCAACTTTTTATTCTGAACGCAAAATCGCTACCGCTTGTATAGCAAGTTCACCCTGTGGATTGGTAGCCCAACATTGTATCGTCTTACCATCCTCTTCTGGACGGGCATGCACACTAAAGCTAGCTGTATCAAATATAGGGGAGACCGCACGAAAATCAAAAGACTGTATGGATCGCGAAGGATTATGTGATCGCACTAGCTCTATCAGGTAGGTAGCAATCAATGGTCCATGCACAATCAGACCTGGGTATCCCTCTACATCGGCTACATAACTTCTATCATAGTGAATACGATGTCCATTAAAGGTGAGCGCTGAATAACGAAATAAGAGAACAGGATCTGGTGTTATCGTGCGTGACCACACTGCATCCTTAGGAGCAAGCTTAGACTGAGCAGAAGGTGCGCCTACTTTAGGATGATCGCGATACACTATGTCATGTTCTTCAACCACAGCAACTTGACCTTCAATCGAGAGTTGATGCGAGACTGTTACAAAAGCGAGTTGACCTGAAGCACCCGATTTAACTTTTACATCCTCAATGCGCGAATCACGTGTAGCGGTTGATCCTATTGGAATTGCATGATCAAAGCGCAATCGTCCACCAGCCCACATTCGTCTAGGTAAAGGAACAGGTGGCAAAAATCCACCACGTTGTGGATGACCGTCTTCACCTAACATTGATTGTGGACTCACTGCCCAGAAATAAATCCAATGCCATAGTGGCGGTAAGGCGTCTCCAAGACCCAATACTATTGTTTGATCTAAGGTTGCTGCCATTGCCTGCGCTGATCCTATGCTCACCACATCTTGCGCAGACTGTGTTCGACCTATCCAGGATTTTAGTAAATCTACATCAAGTTCAGCTTGTAATGATGGCGGCATGGCGTGAATGAAATAAATGAATAACGGTATTTTGGCGCAGCAAAATTTGTCTGACAATTTGCCATTTTGAAAGGGGGAATTGCGTCAATGGTGCATAATCACAAGCATTACAAAGTTTGTACGACTACGCATAAAAGCATTAAACATTCATCAGCTTAGATTTAACTACCAAATGAATTGTATTGCCATTTTAAGAACAAATCTCAACGCGATTCACTCTTACTTAGCCAATATAAAACCACAAGCTTGCGAGATTATTCTTAACTGCTCTGCGCTTATTGGTAAAATTCTGTTTTTAGCTCAGACGCACTAACCTTCTCATATCACCATTCGTGCTTGTAGAAGATAGTACCTGTTCTAATTCAAGCTTCCCACTTCAGATGAGATCTCTAGAACAATTTTTATCCAAGACCACCGCGCATCTGACCTTCACTGTACAAGAAAAAGGATGTAAATCTTGGCATGAATTGCTTCTAGTTGCTCTAGCTTGTGTCATTTGGCTAGGACTAACGCAGGGCATGCGTCCTCTTTCAGTGCCGGATGAAGGTCGCTATGTAGGCGTGGCTTGGGAAATGCTGCGATCAGGCAGTTGGTCCACACCGACCTTAGATGGTCTGCCGTATTTCCATAAACCGCCCTTGTTTTATTGGATCACTGCACTATCCATGAAACTACTCGGCGTTAATTTGTGGGCGGCGCGCGTTGCACCTATGTTAGGCGCGCTGCTCGCCATGCTATCAAGTTATATCTTCATACGTCGTTGGATGTCCGCTTCTGTTGCGCGTGCAGCATTACTTATCCTAGCAACCTGCCCCTTCTTTTATGGTGGTGCGCAATACGCGAATCACGACATGTTAGTTGCAGGATGCATCACTGCTACGATTTGTTTTGCAGCGTACGCAATTTTAGCGATGAAGCAGAGCGATGCTTATCGTACTTATCTAATCGCAGCTTGGTGTTGTGCAGCGCTAGGCTTACTGTCTAAAGGCTTAATCGGCATAGCTTTGCCAGGTGCGGTTATATTGCTATGGATAGTGATCAATAAAGACTGGAGATTCATTCCACGTTTACTGTGGTGGCCAGGACCGGTGTTATTCTCAGCCATCGTTTTTCCATGGTTTATAGA
>JBEDCU010000200.1:0-16955 GCA_041176585.1 Pseudomonadota bacterium | reverse complement strand
ATACTAAATTATTCCTAATTTGATCTATTGTCAATTATTAAATCAGGCGTGAGTTCATCATATGCCTCAAAAGGCTGATGTATCCAAGCATGGTTTTCTAAGAAGTGATGATAGAAATCTGGAGTAATAACAGAGGTCGATTTAAACCAAATTACTGCAGTTTTTATATCGATAATCGCCGGATAATGTGCGATGAGATACTGTAGGACTTGCTGCAGTGTGATACCGGAATCGACGAGATCATCCATTAATAAAACACGACCTTCAATCGGATGATGGGTTGTGGTGATATGCGGTGCGATCTCTAATGTGCCACGTTGCGTCCCGTTAGCTTCGCGATAAGAGCTAGTCGATAAGATTGCGAGTGGGCGTTTAAACAAGCGCGAAAAAATATCGCCTGGTCTTAAACCACCGCGAGCCAAACAGAGTATGTGATCAAACTCCCAACCAGAGGCTTGTACTTGTTTTGCAAGTAGTTCTATCGCCTGATGGTATTCATCCCACGACACCCACATATGTCCTTGTTCTGCATTTGCTGTGGTGTCGCTCATGATGCTCTAACAGATAGGCTGTTATTTCACTCGAAAGGATGACGCAGTACGATGGTTTCTTCGCGATCGGGACCAGTTGACACCATATCAACGGGCACACCAACTAATTCTTCAATGCGTTTTACGTAAGCACGTGCTGCAGCGGGCAATGCATCCATTGACTTAGCTCCCACGGTTGCATCTTTCCAACCCGGCATTTCTTCGTAAATGGGTTCACAGGCTGCGGCATCTTCTGCGCCAACTGGGAAAATATCTACCTGCTTACCATGCAGTTTATAGCCCGTGCAAAGCTTGAGTGAATCTAGTCCATCCAATACATCTAATTTTGTGAGGCACATGCCAGAGACACCATTGATTTGTACGGAACGTTTTAGTAGGGCTGCATCAAACCAACCACAACGACGTGCACGACCTGTGACAGTGCCAAATTCATGACCTACTGCTGATAAATGTTTACCGACACCATCATCGGTCGATAACTCTGATGGGAATGGACCTGATCCAACGCGAGTGGTGTAAGCCTTGGTAATACCCAATACGTAATGCAACATATTCGGACCTACACCTGAACCTGCAGCTGCGTTTCCTGCTACACAGTTACTCGAGGTGACGAATGGATAAGTACCGTGATCAACATCCAACAAACTACCTTGCGCACCTTCAAACAATAAATTCGCACCAGCTTTATGTGCTGCATAAAGAGCACTGGACACATCTGTCACCATAGGACGTATGCGTGGCACAGTTGTACATGCATCATCAAATGTCTTGCTGTAATCAACTGCTTTAGCATGCAGGTAATTCACTAAAACAAAGTTATGATAATCAAGGTTTTCACGTAATTTTTCTGCAAGGCGTTTTTCATTCACCAGATCAGCAACACGTATCGCTCTGCGTGCTACTTTATCTTCATACGCTGGACCTATGCCCTTACCTGTTGTGCCTATTTTTGAATCGCCTCGTGCTGCTTCACGGGCTGCATCTAATGCTGTGTGATAAGGCAAAATTACCGGGCATGCTTCAGAGACTTTTAAACGCGCAGCGACTTCTAACCCTGAAGCTTCGAGTTTGTCGATTTCACGTAACAGGTCAGGCACTGACAGTACGACCCCATTCCCAATATAACAAGCAACACCCGCACGCATGATGCCTGAAGGGATCAGCTGCAAAGCTGTTTTTTGTCCACCAATGACTAAAGTGTGACCTGCATTGTGTCCACCCTGAAAACGCACCACGCCCTGAGCATGATCCGTTAACCAGTCCACAACTTTACCTTTACCTTCGTCACCCCATTGGGTGCCAATAACAACTACATTTCTAGCCATGATTTATCCAAGTCTTCATGAACGCATTGTTTTAATAATGAATTTTCCCTGCTCAGAAACAATCACACGATCGCAATCAAATTCTTGTTGATCACTTTCATTTCCAGGCAAGCTTTGTATAACAATCTCACCTGCATGTCGCAAGTTCTGAATCATTTCCAGCAAATCAGGTTCACGTCCCCATGGAGCACGAATAGCAGACTTCGGTGTAGCTACCGGTGTGAGTCGCGCTAATTCACGCAAGTCCATAGAGAAGCCCGTAGCTGGTCGCGCACGACCAAATGCCTCTCCTACATGATCATAACGACCACCACGCGCTACCGCGTTAGGCAAACCCGTCACATACAAAGAAAAAGTGGCACCGCTTTCATACTGATAGCCAGATAGATCCGCCAAATCAATCGCTACCCCATATGTACCGGCTTGATGTGCGAGTGAGGCAAGATCATCTAAGGCAGTGGCAATCTCTTTATGTTGAGGCAAGACACGACGTGCATGTTCAAGCAGACTGATGTCGCCATACAAAGTTGGTAGTGCTAGTAAAGCAGCACGGGTTTCTGCACTGAACTGGAGAGTGAATTGCTGTAAAGACGGAAGATCTTTAGCACGTAGTAGCGCTACGATCTCGCTTTCTAGTCCACGTGTTTTTTCATCATGACGCAAAATGCAACGCACTATCCCTGCATGGCAAAGATCAATCCGCACTGCAGTTAATCCTGCCAACCGCAGCGACTCGAGTGCTAGGGTTTGAATTTCTGCATCGGCTTCCAAACCTGCATGCCCGTAAATTTCAGCGCCAATCTGAAATGGCTCACGGGTGGCATGTAGTCCTGATGGACGCGTATGCAAAACGCTGCCGGCATAGCTCAATCGTGTTACGGAAGCACGATTCAAGAGATGCGCATCGATACGCGCCACTTGTATAGTCATGTCAGCACGTAAACCCATGCTGCGACCGGATAACTGATCTACCAGCTTGAACATGCGCAAATCCATCTCATGATCAGGAACGGGCACGAGCGAATCTAGATACTCGAGCATAGGCGGCATCACGAGTTCATAACCAAACAGACGGAAATTATCTAGCAACACGCGTCGAAGTTCTTCGATCTTGCGCGCTTCTGACGGTAAAACGTCTGCAATATTTTCAGGAAGTAGCCAGTTTGGCATAGTGATATCAGGCGTCAGCGAAATAAATTCGACTCAAAAGCAAGAGGATACCGCAGAGCAACGCAACAAATCCGAAAAAACGGATTTGTCCGTTCGACATTTGAGCAATATGAAGAAAGGCTTTACGCCATTGTTCTGGGTAGAGAAACGGCATTAAACCCTCGAGGACGAAAAACAGCCCGAGGGCAACCAGTAGAGAAAATGCCACGAGTGTCCTGCTTATTTACGGGCGCCGCCAGGACCCTTGAAGTATTTTAGGAACTCTGAATTGGGATCAACCAACAAGACATCGCTACGTGTTTTAAAACTCTCTTTATAAGCCTCTAGACTACGAGAGAACTTATAAAACTCAGGACTTTGTCCAAAGGCTTTTGAATAAATCGCCGCTGCTTTAGCATCGCCATCACCTCGAATCGCTTCTGCATCACGATACGCTTCTGCGAGGATAACGGTACGTTGACGATCTGCATCTGCGCGAATTTTTTCTGACTCAGCAGAACCAGTTGATCTTAACTCATTGGCCACGCGCGCACGTTCAGATTTCATACGCTCGTAAACTGAATTATTAATCTGCTCAACATAGTCGACACGCTTTAGACGCACATCAATAATCTCGCCACCAATTTGTTTGGCTTCTTCTGCGACTTTGGCACGAATCGCATTCATGACTTTACCGCGCTCACCAGAAATCACTTCGCGCACAGTACGTTTGGTTATTTCATCATTTAGCGCTGCTTTAATAATTTGCGCCATACGATCTTGCGCACGTCGCTCATCACCACCAAAGCTAATGAAATACAAACGTGGATCGACAATGCGCCACTTAACAAACGCATCGACCAAGATGTTTTTCTTTTCTGCAGTAATAAAACGATCTGGCTCAGGTGTATCCAAAGTCAAAATACGTTTATCAATAAAGAGTACGTTTTGAAATGGTGGTGGTAATTTGAAGTGCAAGCCAGGCTCACTGATGACTTGCTTGACTTCACCCAATGCAAACACAATGGCATACTGTTTTTGATCCACCACAAACAGAGTGGACATAAAAATAAATAGGGCAATCAGCGCAGCGATTGCATAAGAAACTAAACGGTTCATTATCGGGTCTCCCGATCACGTGAACTGCGAGCATCGCGATTGCGATCGAATGGACGGCTCACTTCAGAATTGGCTTCAACAGGAGCAGTCTGTACAGGAGCGGTAAAGGCTGCTGCTGATTCAGCAGCAGTTTGTGCAATCAACTTATCGAGTGGCAGGTAAATCATACTGTTATTGTTTTTTGCATCCACCATCACTTTGGTTGTGCTGGCAAAAATTTGTTGCATTGCCTCTATGTACATACGGTCACGCATAATCGCTGGAGCTTTTTGATATTCCACTAAAATTCTTGAAAAACGATTTGTTTCACCTTGCGCATTGGCGATTACACTTGAACGATAACCTTCTGACTCTTGCATGAGTCTGGAAGCAGCGCCACGTGCTTTAGGCACGACATCATTAGCGTAAGCTTGACCTTCATTTTTTTGACGTTCTCTGTCTTGCCCTGCTTTGACTGCATCATCAAAGGACGCTTGTACTTGTTCAGGTGGCTGCACACCTTGCATAGTGACATTAGTCACTAATACACCTATACGATACTTATCAAGAGTTTGTTGCATGAGCGCGCTGGTGTCGTAAGCGACTTTTTCACGCCCTTCATAGAGCACAAAGTCCATTTTACTTTTACCTACGATTTCACGAATCGCTGTTTCAGCAACTTGCTTAACCGTTTCTTCTTGATCACGATTATTGAATATCCACTCTGAAGCATTCTTAAGTCTGTACTGCACAGCGAATTGAATATCGATGATGTTTTCATCATCTGTCAGCATGAGCGATTCGCGTGGCATTTTATTACGCACGTTATTGCGATAACCTACTTCTACGGTACGCACCTGAGATAAATTCACTACCTCATGGGACTGTATCGGATAAGGCCAGCGCCAGTTAAAGCCTGGTGCAGCTGAATGACTGTATTTACCAAAACTCATTACAACCGCAGTTTGACCCTCTTGTACGATAAAAAACCCACTGACTAACCACAGGAATAAGACTACAGCCGCTATCACACCAGCGCCTATGCCAGCTCCGCGTGCATCGGGCAAACCGCCACCGCTACCACCATCACCACCTCGGCCACCACCTTGTTTACCAAATAATTTATTTAGACTTTGGTTGAAGTCACGCCATAGTTGATCGAGATCAGGCGGTCCGTCTATAGGTTTTTTACCACCGTTAGGACGTTGCTCTGGTTGTTGTTCATTTTCTTTATTATCTTGTGCGCCTTTACCCCAACGAGGATCGTTGAGAGAAAATTTAACGCCTAATTTTTTGATCAATGATGCAAGCATGCTATGGCGTTCCGGCTAGAAGGTGTGGTTGCAATGAGAAAAATTTGTTTACGCTATATGTTATCAACAGATGAATTTCATCGTTTAAATAAATGAATGATGCAGTTTTTTACTTATTGTTGAATTAAATAACTTAATCTAAATACTCTTGTGATTCGATCAAGGCAGCCTCGGCAGCAACGGACTTTGACCATGCTCTTAATTGGACACATTCAGACATTGCTTGACGCAGTAAGTCCATGCCTGCACCTGTGTGCGCACTCACAAAAACTCTACGAATTTTATCATATTCATCACGTTCGATTGAGGGCGGCAAATCACACTGATCTATCTTATTCCAGACTAAAATTTGTGGAATGTTATCTGCACCAATCTCTTTTAAAACTGCATTAACTTGCTCTATTTGCTCAGTTCTGACCGAGCTCGATGCATCCACCACATGCAGTAAAACATCGGCATGAATAGTTTCTTCTAGTGTGGCACGAAATGCAGCAACGAGTTGTGTCGGCAAATCTCGGATGAAACCAACGGTATCAGACAACACGATGCTGCCTGCCTCGCCTAAATGCACACGACGTGAGGTGGTGTCTAAGGTTGCAAATAGCTGATTTGCAGCATACACACCTGCTTTGGTCAGACTATTGAATAAGGTGGATTTGCCTGCATTGGTATACCCCACCAAGGATATTGAAAAAGTATGATTTCGATTACGGGCACGGCGTTGTGTATGGCGCTGGCGTTGTAGTTTGTCTAAGCGCCCTCTAAGCGCTTTCACCCGCTCACCGATTAAGCGGCGGTCGGTTTCCAATTGGGTCTCACCCGGTCCGCGCAGACCAATCCCGCCTTTTTGACGCTCAAGATGGGTCCAACCACGAATTAGACGGGTAGCTAAATGCTGCAGTTGGGCGAGCTCGACTTGAACCTTACCTTCATGGCTCTGGGCGCGCTGTGCAAAAATGTCCAGAATCAGGCTGGTACGGTCGATGACCCTCACCTTGAGATGACGCTCAAGATTACGCTGTTGGGCTGGGGAGAGAGCGTGATTAAAAATAACCAATTCGAGGTCAAGATCGGCGATGGCATCGCCAATTTCATCAGCCTTACCCGAGCCCACAAATAAGGCGGCATCAGGACTGCTGCGACGGCCAGTCACACTCACAATAGGCTGAGCTCCTGCAGTTGTAGACAGGAGCGCCAGCTCTTCTATACTGGCTAGAAAATCGCCTTTACCAAAATCGATACCTACTAAAGCTGCCCGCATCAAAATCCCTCACAGAGGGGAATTTGAACCGACAGCCTGTTAGGCCGATTCAGGGTCTTGTTGCAGATTGACTGCACGCGCAGGGACAACGGTAGAAATAGCGTGTTTGTATACCATTTGGGTAACGGTATTGCGGAGTAAAACCACGTATTGATCGAAAGACTCAACATGCCCTTGTAACTTAATGCCATTTACGAGGTAAATGGATACAGGAACATGTTCTTTTCGTAACGCATTTAAAAACGGGTCTTGTAAGAGTTGCCCTTTATTGCTCATGGAGGCTCCGTATTGTTATCAGATTTACAGATAGGTTGGGGGGATACTTGAAATTTCAAGTATCAAAAACGACTTGTCTTGAATGTAAACGATTTTTGCATAGCCTGGCAAACTCACCGACAAAATTCAGCATTTATCGCTAGATTATCCCTCTTTAGAGAAAGGGTTCTTGCCAGATCGCAATTCAATTCTCAAGGGCGTACCGACTAAGGCAAATGTATCCCGAAAGTGTTTCTCAAGAAATCGTTTGTAATTAGCATCAATCGCATCAAGCGCATTGCCGTGTATGACAATGATGGGGGGATTTTGTCCACCTTGATGTGCGTAACGCAACTTAGGTC
This sequence comes from Pseudomonadota bacterium, assembly GCA_041176585.1. Lineage (GTDB taxonomy): Bacteria > Pseudomonadota > Gammaproteobacteria > Burkholderiales > Burkholderiaceae_D > Pernthalerella. The sequence continues at coordinate 9,641 of JBEDCU010000200.1, read as the reverse complement.
GAATTGAACCTTTACGCCTAGGCTGTTGATGATCCACTGCTTCTTGTAAAGCACGCGTTAATTGTGGCGTTGGTAACTTTGCCATCGCAGCAGCATAAGCAGCATCAACAGACTTCATCAACAAGGTGACGCCGGTTGATTTAAGCGCAGAAATATAATGAAATTTCGCAAACGATAGAAAACTTAATTTGCGATCGATATCCATTTTAATTTCATCGCGACGATCTGACGTCAATCCATCCCATTTATTTACTCCCACTACTAAGGCTCGTCCAGATTCAAGTACAAAGCCTGCAATGTGAGCATCTTGTTCTGAGATATCTTGTTGCGCATCGAGTAAGAGCACAACCACATTGGCTTCAGAGATGGATTGTAAGGTCTTTACAACGGAAAATTTTTCTATCGCTTCAAATACTTTGCCACGACGACGTATGCCCGCTGTGTCTATCAAAGTGTAGTGACGATCATTTCTTTCAAACGGTATTTCTATAGAGTCACGTGTAGTGCCAGGCATGTCAAATGCAATCACACGCTCTTCACCTAACAAGGTATTGACTAAGGTAGATTTACCTACATTCGGTCTACCAACGATAGCGATTTTTGTACCGAATATTTTTTCTTCCGCTTCGTCTAATTCAGGTTTTTGTGACAAGGCTTTATCGAGCGCCTCTTCAACTAAATCAGCAACGCCATCACCATGTGCTGCTGAAATAACGTAGGGATCGCCTAAACCTAATTCATAAAAATCGGCGGTGACTGAAGTGTATTTCATACCCTCAGATTTATTCACGACCAACATGACTGAACGTCCTGATTTACGCAAAAAATCCGTAATAGTTTTGTCATGCGGTGTCAGTCCTTGACGGCCATCTACAAGAAAGATCACGACATCAGCTTCAGCAACCGCTTGTTTGGTTTGCTTAGCCATTTCATGCATGATACCGACCTTTGCTACCGGTTCAAAACCACCGGTATCAATCACTAAGAAAGGTCGCTCACCTACTCTACCTTCACCATAGTGACGGTCGCGCGTAAGCCCGGGAATATCAGCCACTAAGGCATCCCGTGAACGCGTGAGACGATTAAACAAGGTGGACTTCCCGACATTGGGTCGACCTACCAAAGCAATTACCGGCTTCATCTTTTTTCCAGAAAATTAACCCTATCCACTACGTCTCAGTGAACGGTTTGTTAAGTCATTAATTGAAGAATGCTAGACATGCGAATTAACATCTTTCATTCACATGACGACGTGTCCTAGTGATGGGTGCGAAAGAATACGCAAATAAAATAGCGCTAACTCACAAACAGCACTATTTTTAAATTTATCTGTGCGGTTTTATTTTTATATATAACTAGATTCAGTCTGCCGACAGCGCTACGATTTTCCCGCCTGAAGTTTGAATAATCAATAAAGAGTTTGCGATCAAAGGTCTTGCTTTAATTGCACTACCATCGGTAGATAAGCGCGCCAACATGGCGCCATCTTCACGCGATAAGAAATGTAAATAACCCTCTTTATCACCTACGACAACAGCACGAGAAAATGAAACTGGTGCAGACAATCCACGCCAAGTCAAACTCGCATTACGCCATTGGCTTGCGCCGTTAGGACGAGCAAATGCTTGCACATTACCGCGTTCATCCGCTGCAAATACAAAACGCTCATCAATACCAGGTCCTACTTCAGCAGAGAGTTCACGCGCCCAACGTAATGCACCGTTACCTACATCAGCACATGCAATTCTTCCTTGATAACTTGTCGCGCAAATATCTTTACCTGATAGCGCTGGGGTGCCAGACACATCCACTACGCGCTCTAATTCTGTAGCACCGCGCGGTTCAGCAATCGACGACTCCCAACGTGGCACACCGGTACCAACAGACAAGGCTAATAAACGTCCTGCAGGCAAGGCTACATAGACAGTGTCATCCGCAATCACGATGCCAGGTGCAGCTTGCAATGCCAATGAAGGAGCGGGACGTTGTACGAACCAGCGTCTAGCACCAGTTTCAGAGTCCAAGGCCAAAATACGATTATCTAAGCTACGCACAACAACGACACCACGACCGACTGCAGGTGAGGAAAGAATTTGGCTGGATGCTTGCGCTTTCCAACGACTCTTACCATTGTTTGCATCAAAGGCTAGTACCACACCATCTTGTGCACCAACGACTACTGTTTTACCGTCTGAACCTACTCCAGCTGTTAGTGCCGCACCTGCACTAATACGCCATAGTGTTTTTCCATTGCTCGCATCAATACAAGCGACGGTACCTTCTGTACTCGCTACAAATAATTTATCGCCAACTAATACTGGAGAGAGTACATACACATTGGATTTACCAACTTCTGCGGTCCATAAAGTACGAACTGCCATGGTGGTTTTAAAATCTACCAATTCAGCAGCAACATTACGCGGCGCTTTCGACGAAAACGGATTACACGCAGTCAGTAAAACAGTAGACGCGACGAGAATGATTTTTGAAATGTTGTACATATTTAATCTTTCATGCTCAGGTCGCGGTTGCATCAGCACCACCTAATGCATCAAGTTTTAATTGAATTAACTGACGCGCAGGATTTTTAATATCCGTTTTATCTAAAGCTAATTTAAATGCGGCACGTGCTTCAGTAGTTTTATTTTGCGCAAATAATAAATCACCCTTGCGATCTGCGACTAAAGCTGCAAACTGTTCTGGAAAGTCAGCTGCTAAAATTTTAAGACCCTCGTCATAGGCTTTTTCATCTAGCAGTACACCAGCCAGACGTATACGTGCGAGAGCAATGAATTCTTCATTGCGACCATGATCTACCACCCATTGCAAATGTAATTTGGTTGCTTTCAAATCATTTGCTTCAAAGGTGGACTTAGCAGCTGCCAGCGCACCCATCTGGGCATAAGGTGTCGCGCTAAATTTATCTTTCATGTCTGCGACTGCACGCGCTATTTTTGCAGGGTCTTTAGCTTCAATCGCTTTCACAATTTCTTCATACAGCAAAGCGCCCTTTAAGGATTCGCTTTGTTGATATTTATTCCAGCCTAACCAACCCAGCCAACCAGCTAGTGCAATGATGAGAATCCATGTCACCACGTTGCCGTATTGCTTCCACCAAGCTTTAAGGGTGTCTAGTTGTTCTTGTTCTTCGAGATCGTATGCCATGATTAATTAAGGATGGTAATGAATATGACCGGCATGATCGTGATCATGCTCAGAGTTTCCGACAATGTGATCAATTAAATGATCTACAACTTTTGTTAATGCTATTTGATGCTGATTTTGTTTTGGATCTGCATCACGCAAATACTTGACTGTGGCTACATCGTTCGCCATTTCATCATCACCTAAGATGACAGCATAGGCAGCACCACTAGCGTCTGCGCGTTTCATTTGCGATTTAAAACTACCCGCACCACCAGAAGAAGCGCAATGTAGCACAACATCGAGGCCAGCATCCCGCAAACGCTCCCCCAGCACAATGGACTGCATCTGCGCTGCATCACCTTGATGTACTAAATAAACATCGCACTGATTGGCCGCAAATTGTTCGCCCGAAGCTTTCATGAGCTCTAATAAACGCTCCACGCCCATAGCAAAACCAACTGCAGGAGTAGGTTTGCCGCCAAAAATCTCGACTAAAGGATCATAACGACCACCACCACAAACTGTACCTTGCGAACCAAGTTGATCTGTTACCCATTCAAACACAGTCCGGTTGTAATAATCCATACCGCGCACAAGACGTGGATTAATCGTAAATGGTACGCTGTTATTTCTGAGAATGACCTGCACACCTTCAAAATGCGCTAACGACTCTGCGCCCAAATAATCTAATAACTTAGGAGCATTGTTGACTAACTCTTGCATTGTAGGGTTTTTGGTATCGAGAATACGCAATGGATTGGTATGCAAACGACGTTGTGCATCAGCATCCAACTCTGATTGATGTGCATTGAAATACGTAATCAAATCAGCTCTATGACGATTACGTTCTTCTGCATCACCGATGGAGTTCAATTCTAATTTGACGTCAGTCAGACCTAAATCATCCCACAAGCGCTGACAGAGCATGATCATCTCTGCATCAATATCTGGACCAGTAAAACCAATTGCTTCCGCACCTACCTGATGGAATTGACGATAACGTCCACGCTGTGGTCGCTCATGACGAAACATAGGACCTGAATACCATAAACGTTTAGGACTATCGTAAGTTAAATTATGTTCTATGGCAGCACGTACTACACCTGCTGTGTTCTCAGGTCTTAAAGTGAGTTCATCGCCATTCATGCTATCGACGAAAGAGTACATTTCTTTTTCAACGATATCCGTTACGGCACCCAGACCACGAGCAAATACTGCTGTAGGCTCAACAATTGGTGTGCGAATTTGTTGATAACCATAACTCTTTAAAACAGTATGTACGGTGTTTTCAAATAATTCCCATAGCGGTGCATCGGCAGGAAGAATGTCATTCATCCCTTTCACCGCAAGAATTTTTTCTGTTTTTTTCTGTTCAGACATAATATTTTTTACTATCGCTTTTTTTGCTTACGCTATCTATTACGCAGCATGACATCACGCTGATACGCTATTTTTTCCGTAATGGCTTTTTACATAGTCGAGCACAATCGCTTGAAATTCTTCTGCAATGTGTTCTCCACGCAGTGTGACTGTCTTTTGACCATCCACAAAAACCGGTGCTGCAGGTGATTCACCTGTACCGGGCAAACTAATACCAATATTGGCATGTTTAGATTCACCTGGCCCATTCACAATACAACCCATGACAGCTACATTCATACCTTCTACACCGGGGTAGGTATTTTTCCAAACTGGCATTTGCTCACGTAAATAACTTTGTATACGGTCTGCTAGTTCTTGAAATACGGTTGAGGTAGTACGTCCGCAACCAGGACATGCAATCACCATGGGCGTGAATTTTCTCAAGCCCATAGTTTGTAAAATTTCTTGACCAACGATGACTTCACGTGTGCGATCGCCACCTGGTTCAGGTGTTAATGAAATACGAATCGTATCGCCTATGCCTTCTTGTAATAGCACACCTAAAGCAGCTGTCGAAGCCACAATCCCTTTGCTACCCATACCTGCTTCGGTTAAACCCAAATGCAAAGGATAGTCACAACGCTTTGCTAACTCTCTATACACCGCAATTAAATCTTGTACACCCGAGACTTTACAAGAAAGAATAATGCGGTCACGCCCTAAACCTAACTCCTCAGCACGCTGTGCATTTTCTATCGCTGATGTCACGAGTGCTTCATACATCACCGCTTGCGCACTCCAAGGTTGTACACGTTGCGCATTTTCATCCATGATGCGCGCTAACAATACTTGATCAAGACTGCCCCAATTCACACCTATACGAACTGGCTTATCGTATTTAATTGCAATTTCTATCATTTGCGCAAATTGCGTATCACGCTTAGCACCCTGACCTACATTGCCAGGGTTGATACGATACTTCGATAATGCTTGTGCACACTCAGGATAATCATTGAGTAAAGTATGTCCGTTGTAATGAAAATCACCCACCAGAGGAACATCGACATCCATTTTATCGAGTTGCTCACGAATAGCGATCACTGCAGCTGCTGCTTCAGGTGTGTTAACGGTGATACGAACCATTTCAGATCCAGCACGCGCTAATTCTTTCACTTGTATCGCTGTTCCAATTACATCGGCTGTATCGGTATTCGTCATGGATTGCACAACGATAGGTGCATCCCCTCCGACAATCACTTCACGTGAACCATAACGCACACTAACACTGCGTCGTGAGTGACGATTTTCAGGACCTGAAGCAATCTGATTTTGATCATGTTTAATCATGGCGCGATTACTCTCAACAAAGTACTGGGTAAATTCAACGGCGAAACTACTAACCAACCCATGTCATGCGCGAAAAGTGCGAGCAGCATTACACTCAACACCATCATCGCAAAACGCATGAAGTTAGCGCCAAGACGGCTACGCTCTAGTGAGGTATGGCTAATTGCTGAGAGACTCGCCGCTGGTAAAGGGCGACGTAAGACAGGATCATAATCAGCGCGTACTTCATGCGTTACCATCTGAACTAAGGGATCAGGATCTAAACCTAGCAATTTTGCATAGGAACGGATAAATCCTTTTACGGTTGTAATACCTGCGAGTGCAGCAAAATCATTCACCTCAATCGCTGCAATTTGTCGGGTACTTAACTTGAGCGTTTGTGACACCTGCTCTAATGTTAAATTCAGTTCACGACGACGAGTAGCTAATTTCTCCCCTGGTAGTTCTATCTCAGAATAGGGATCTTTTTGAGCGTGATCCTCTTCTAACTCGGTACCCGCAATAATTTTTTCGTTATTCTTGTCACTCATCAAGTTCACCACCAAAATACCCTGCTGCTTTAGGTGCATCGGGATACAGTCGTTTGAGTTTAGAAACCAAACTCTTTTCAGCTGCACGATCACCTAATTTACGTTCAATATGAATAGCCATCATCAAATCTTCGACAACAACTTTTTCGCTTTGTACTGCAACTAAAATATGTCGACGCGCTTGCGCTAAATCACCGCGCTCGAAATAAATTTTAGCTAACTTTACCCGTGCTAAAACAAGATTAGGCTCGAATTGTAAAGCGCGCTGAAAATAGAATTCTGCGTTGATTGCATCGTGATCTTTTAAGCTACACAATCCCGCATTGAGCAAAGCTTTTTGCGGTGAGCTATACGCTTTATTAGCAAGCGCTTGTAAAAAATAAGGCATGGCTGCTTTAGCTGACTGCCGCTGACAAACAAACCAACCCATATTGTTTTGCCAATCTGGATTTTCTGGCGCAAGTCGTAAGGCTTCACGCAAACTTCGTTCCGCTTGTTTATCCTGACCGGTTTGCATCAAAACCAAACCACGCAAACCATGAGCACCCGCCAAACTAGGATCAATCGCCAGTGCTGTATCCACTTCTTTTAGCGCTGTGCTGTATTGACCTTCAGTATAGTAAGCAGAAGCAAGTTCAACACGCAGTTCAGCACGATGACGATTATCACGATCAACATTATTTGCGTTTATATCTTGCATCGATGTCTGAGCACATGCACTCAGAAATAGCAAAGCTAATGAAATGAAAAATCTCACCCTGGTATCTCCACAATACGACCAAAATCTTTGCCATATTTTTGTTGATAGTCTTGCATACGTTGCATACGTTCTTGCACATGCGTTCTGTCTTGTATATCACCAGCTAGCTGACCGCATGCAGCATCAATATCATCACCGCGCGTTTTTCTCACAGTCGTCACAATACCTGCGTCCATCAATATTTGAGCAAATGCTTTAATTCTGCCTCCAGCTGAACGTTTCAATCCTGACTCAGGAAAAGGATTAAACGGAATGAGATTAAATTTACAAGGCAAATCGCGCACCAATGAGAGCAACTCTCGTGCATGTTCATCGCTGTCATTCACACCATCTAACATGCAGTACTCCAGCGTGATGAAATCTCTGGGAGCGTATGCAAGATAACGTTTGCAAGCAGCGATTAATTCTGACAAATCGTGTTTTTTATTCAGCGGTACCAACATGTCACGCAATTTATCATTCGATGCATGCAAAGATACGGCTAAGGCAACTGGACAATCTAGTCCCAACTTATCCATCATCGGCACCACACCGCTAGTCGACACCGTCACTCTGCGACGCGACAAGCCATAAGCATGATCATCTAACATCAGTTTTAATGCAGCGATGGTAGGTTCGTAATTCAGCAAAGGCTCGCCCATGCCCATCATCACGACATTGGTTATTTGACGTTCACCTTTAGGTCCTGCAGCTTCACCCTTAGTCCGACGCAATGTGAATTCAGCCATCCACAATTGACCAATAATTTCAGCCACAGTGAGATTGCGTGAAAAACCTTGTTTACCAGTCGAACAAAAACGACAATTGACTGCGCAACCAGCTTGAGTAGAAACACATAGGGTGCCCCGATTTTCTTCAGGGATGAATACGGTTTCGACTGCATTGCCATTGCCAACGTCGATTAACCATTTACGTGTGCCATCAGTTGAAGTGTGATCGCTAATGATGGCGGGCGCTGTAACACAGGCGTGAATTTTTAATTTATCGCGCAGCGATTTTGCCAAATCAGTCATGGCGTCAAAATCACTCACGCCAAACTGATGCACCCAACGCTGTAATTGCCTAGCTCGAAACGGCTTCTCTCCAAGCTGACCGCACCAAGCGACTAGCCCTTCTGAATCTAGATCCAGCAAATTGGTGAGTGTCATCATGGCATTTGATTCCAACGCATTTGTTATGTCTATCACACCCTACAAGCATGCAGCTTATAACAAATGCGTTACTGGCCAATCAGCGGGTATAGACGTTTAGCGCAGGGAAAAAGTAGCTGATCTCAGTTTTGGCAGTATCTACCGCATCTGAACCATGCACTGCGTTTGCATCAATCGAATCAGCAAAATCAGCACGGATCGTACCTTTGTCTGCTTTCTTAGGATCGGTCGCGCCCATGAGTTCACGATTTTTCAAGATAGCGTTCTCACCTTCGAGCGCTTGTACCATGACGGGTCCGGAAATCATGAAATCAACCAGATCTTTAAAGAAAGGACGCTCACGATGCACGGCATAAAATCCCTCCGCTTCAGCACGTGAAAGATGCATCATGCGTGCTGCGATGATTTTCAGGCCTGCGCCTTCAAAACGGGAATAGATCTGGCCAATAACGTTCTTCGCCACAGCGTCTGGTTTAATAATCGACAGGGTGCGCTCGGTTGCCATTTGTAAAAACTCCAATAAAATTAAGGGGATAGGAATACACAGAAGATTTCTGATTAACCCAGAATTTTAGCATGAAACCCCTGTAATTTCCCTCTGAGATACGTTAGATGACAATGACAACACCAAACCAGATTTGCGGTAGACTTCAATTGCTGGCTTTAAATTGATTATATTTTTAGCATCACACTACCACTCTGGTAGTATTGTTTCTGGCAACTTTATGGAGGCTCTCATATGAACCAATCCTTTCCTTCAATTTATGACACTTCTGCAGATACGCTAGCAGTAAGACATCGCGTACTGCGCAATACTTACTGGCTATTAGCTCTTTCCATGATTCCAACCGTGCTTGGCGCTTGGATGGGTGTGCAGATGAATTTCGCTTTCTTTGCTGGCAGCCCGTTTATCGGCATGTTAGTTTTCATGGCTATCGCATTTGGCTTTTTCTATGCGATTGAAAAAACCAAGAACTCAGCCGCTGGTGTAGCCGTGTTACTCGGCTTTACCTTCTTCATGGGCTTGATGCTGTCAGGACTGATCGGACGCATTTTGAATTTCTCGAATGGTGCCTCGCTCGTCATGACCGCGTTTGGTGGCACTGCCATCATCTTCGCTGTAATGGCTACGATTGCGACCACGAGCAAACGTGATTTTTCAGGTATGTCTAGCTGGTTGTTCGCAGGCGTGATTGTTTTGCTATTAGCCAGTGTCGCTAATATCTTTTTGCAACTCACCATCTTGCAATTGGTTGTATCAGCAATTGCTGTGCTGATTTTCTCTGCTTATATTTTGTTTGATGTTCAACGCATCATCAACGGTGGCGAAACCAACTACATTAC
>JBEDCU010000199.1:0-3934 GCA_041176585.1 Pseudomonadota bacterium | reverse complement strand
GTTACGGAGTGGATTTCATGCGATTGACGACGAAAGGCCGGTTTGCAGTGACTGCCATGATCGATTTGGCTTTGCGCCAGCATCATGGTCCTGTGACGCTAGCGGGCATCAGCCAGCGACAAGAGATTTCGCTCTCTTATCTTGAGCAACTGTTTGGCAAATTACGTCGCCATGAAATTGTGGAATCGGTGCGTGGTCCTGGTGGTGGTTATAACCTTGCGCGTCGTGCAGAAAACATCACGGTCGCAGACATCATCATTGCAGTGGATGAGCCATTGGATGCGACACAGTGTGGTGGTCGTGAAAATTGTAGCGGTCATGGTGAAGCTTCAGGCACCCGTTGTATGACACATGATTTATGGGCCACTTTGAATGAAAAAATGGTCGATTACTTAGACTCAGTTTCGCTTAAAGATTTAGTTGAAAAGCAAAAGCAAAAGATTGAACCTCAACCCGTTTTAATGATGCAGCGCACGCAGCATATTGTTTGATTTATTTGGAGTAGTTAAACATGAACGCACCAATGGAAAAAAGCCTCTTAGATACACTCAGAGCACCGCATTTTCCAATTTATATGGATTATTCCTCAACCACGCCAGTTGATCCGCGTGTGGCTGACAAAATGATTCCTTATTTGCGCGAGCAGTTTGGTAATCCTGCTTCACGTAGCCATATGTATGGTTGGAGCGCAGAGAAGGCTGTAGAGCAAGCGCGTGCAGATGTTGCTGCTTTGGTGAATGCAGATCCGCGTGAAATTATTTGGACTTCAGGTGCAACCGAAGGTAACAATCTTGCCTTAAAAGGTGCTGCGCATTTTTATCAAACTAAAGGTAAGCACATCATCACCGTTAAGACTGAACATAAAGCGGTCTTGGATACTGTGCGTGAACTCGAGCGTCAAGGTTTTGAAGCGACCTATTTGCAGCCGCAAGATAATGGTTTGATCACTATTGAACAATTAGCAGCAGCGATTCGTCCTGATACGATTTTAGTTTCAGTGATGTGGGTGAACAATGAAATCGGTGTGATTCAACCTATCGATGAAATCGGTGAACTGTGTCGTAGTAAAGGCATTATTTTTCATTCAGATGCAGCACAAGCAACTGGTAAAACACCTATTGATTTAGAAAAAACTAAAGTCGATCTGGTGACCTTTACAGCGCATAAATCGTATGGCCCTAAAGGTGTGGGTGCTTTATATGTACGTCGTAAACCACGTGTACGTTTAGAAGCGCAAATGCATGGTGGTGGTCATGAGCGTGGTCTGCGTTCAGGCACTTTAGCAACGCATCAAATTGTGGGTATGGGCGAAGCCTTTCGTTTAGCCAAAGAAGAGATGGATACTGAAATTGTACGTATCCGTGCATTGCGTGATCGTCTCTCAAAAGGCTTGAGTGAAATGGAAGAGGTGTATGTGAACGGCGACATGGAGCACCGTGTACCGCATAACCTAAATGTGAGCTTTAACTATGTAGAAGGTGAGTCCTTGATCATGGCGATTAAAGATATCGCTGTCTCTTCTGGTTCAGCTTGTACTTCAGCGAGCTTAGAACCTTCCTATGTGTTGCGTGCTTTAGGTCGCAGTGATGAACTGGCGCATAGCTCAATTCGTTTTACTTTCGGACGTTTTACCACTAATGAAGATGTGGATTTCACGATTGATCTGATTAAAAAGAAGGTCGAAAAATTACGTGAACTATCACCGCTTTGGGATATGTACAAAGAAGGTATAGATATCAGCAAAATTCAGTGGGCAGCCCACTAACTCAATCAACAGAGGAAAGCATCATGGCTTATTCAGATAAAGTTTTAGATCATTACGAAAATCCGCGCAATGTCGGTGCCTTTCAAAAGGATGACGAAACAGTAGGCACAGGCATGGTTGGTGCGCCTGCTTGTGGTGATGTCATGAAATTGCAAATCAAGGTTGGTGCAGATGGCATTATCGAAGATGCAAAGTTTAAAACCTATGGTTGTGGTTCGGCGATTGCTTCCTCTTCATTAGTAACTGAATGGGTAAAAGGTAAAACGCTTGATCAAGCACTTTCGATTAAGAACACGCAAATTGCGGAAGAGTTGGCTCTGCCTCCAGTGAAAATCCATTGCTCCATACTTGCAGAAGATGCGATTAAAGCAGCGGTAGAAGATTACAAAGCACGTCATAACGGTGAGTCGACCGCAGCTGCTTAGTCGTTCATTAAGTCACATCGCTTAAGAAAGAGAAACTTCACTATGTCTATCACTCTCACAGAAAAAGCAGCTAAGCATGTTTCGCGCTTTCTGGAAAAGCGTGGCAAGGGGATAGGTTTACGTTTTGGTGTACGTACCACCGGTTGCTCAGGTTTGGCTTATAAATTGGAATATGTGGACGACAATGAGCAAGAAGATGCAGTGTTTGAATCGCACGGCATCAAAGTTTTTGTGGATCCAAAAAGCTTGCCTTATATCGATGGTACTGAGTTAGATTTTGCGCGTGAAGGTTTGAACGAAGGATTTAAATTCCGTAATCCTAATGTGAAAGATGAATGTGGATGCGGAGAGAGTTTCACCATCTAAATTTGAGTGAGACTTCATTTTTTAAGCCTGTTGAAGTAGTGACAGGCTTTTGTTTTACATGACCATGCAAAATCATTTCGCTTTATTTAATTTGCCAGCAGAGTTTGCGTTAGATACCGCGCAACTTGATGCTGCATATCGCGAAGTGCAAAACAAAGTGCATCCAGATAAATTTGTTTCTGCGCCCGACGCAGAAAAAAGAGTAGCAATGCAATGGGCAACGCGGGCGAATGAAGCGTATCAAATACTGAAAAGCCCATTTCGTCGTGCTGCTTATTTGGTGGAACTGCATGGGATAGATCTGCAAGTCGAATCCAATACTGCCATGCCGCGTGCATTTTTGATGCAGCAAATGGAATGGCGTGAATTACTTGATGAGGCTCGTTCGCAACGCGATCTGTCAACCTTAGAAAAACTTGAATCAGAATTAAGCGCAGCGCGCAAAGAGCAGTTATCTGCAATTGCGCAGCAGTTGGAAGAAAAACATTATGCACAAGCTGGTGAAGGTGTACGCCAGCTGATGTTCTTAGAAAAATTCGCTGATGAAGTGTCGCAGGCTTTTGAAGCACTCGAGGCTTAAACGCTGACCTTTATTATTTCAATCTCTTTTAGCTTTTATGGCACTTCTGCAAATTTCCGAACCGGGCATGTCTACCGCGCCACATCAACACAGATTAGCTGTGGGGATAGATTTAGGTACGACAAATTCTTTAGTTGCCACCGTACGCAATAGCATTCCTGAAGTATTGAATGATGAAGAAGGGCATGCCTTGCTGCCTTCTATTGTGCGTTATTTGCCTACGGGTTTTGCCAATATAGGTTACGCCGCACAAGCTGTACAAACCACCGATCCTAAAAACACGATCGTGTCAGTCAAGCGGTTCATGGGTCGTGGACTAAAAGATATCGCTTATGTTGAAAACATGCCCTACGACTTTATCGATGCCCCAGGCATGGTGCAGCTTAAAACAGTGGCAGGTGTAAAAAGTCCTATAGAAATTTCAGCTGAAATCTTAGCGACCTTACGTCAGCGTGCAGAAGATGCGCTTGGTGATGAATTAGTCGGTGCTGTAATTACAGTACCTGCTTACTTTGATGATGCACAGCGTCAGGCTACCAAAGATGCCGCCAAACTTGCAGGCTTAAATGTTTTACGTTTATTAAATGAGCCGACTGCAGCTGCGATTGCTTATGGCTTAGATCATGGCTCTGAAGGTGTATATGCAGTTTATGATTTAGGTGGTGGTACCTTTGATATTTCCATCTTGAAGTTGTCGAAGGGCGTATTTGAAGTTATGGCTACGGGAGGTGATTCCGCTCTCGGTGGTGATGACTTTGATCATCGATTATTTTGCTGGATCATAGAGCAAGCAAAATG
>JBEDCU010000198.1:0-10795 GCA_041176585.1 Pseudomonadota bacterium | reverse complement strand
ACTGGGCAAATGTCTATCATGTTGCCCGACAATTCAGAATCAACAGTGCTACCAACAAATGCAGTGATTTCAGAATGTTCACCACGACCTAGCATGCCGAATTCCATCACGCCTGCCACTTCTTGACCAAAGCGTACACAACGCGTGCAATGTATGCAGCGTGTCATCTCTTTCATGGAAATCAAAGGACCGACATCTTTCGGTGCAACGACACGCTTCTCTTCTTCGTAGTGAGAAGAGGAAGGTCCGTAACCAACGGTGAGATCTTGTAATTGACATTCACCACCTTGATCGCAAATTGGGCAATCGAGTGGATGATTAATCAATAAAAACTGCATCACATCTTTTTGCGCTTTAATCGCTTTTTCACTATGTGTGCGCACGATCATGCCGGGCGTGACTGGTGTAGCGCAAGCAGGCAATGCCTTGGGTGCTTTTTCTACATCGACTAAACACATACGGCAGTTAGCCGCTATCGATAATTTTTTGTGATAGCAGAAATGCGGAATGTAAGTGCCTAAACGATTGGCAGCTTCCATCACCATACTGCCCTCAGGCACTTCGACTTTTTTGCCGTCTATTTCAATTTCAACCATGGCTTCGCTTTATTCCGTCAGAGTGTGGTCATGGGTACCAAACACCGCTTATGCTCGATGTGATACGCAAATTCATCAGTGAAATTTTTAATCATGGCGCGCACTGGCATTGCAGCGGCATCGCCGAGTGCGCAGATAGTACGACCTTGAATACCATCTGCCACTTTATTCAACAAATCGAGATCGCCAGGTCTGCCCTGACCATGCTCAATTCTATGCACCATGCGATACAACCAACCTGTGCCTTCACGACAAGGTGTGCATTGACCGCAGGATTCTTCATAATAAAAATAAGAAAGACGCAGTAAGGATTTCACCATGCAACGGGTTTCGTTCATGACGATGACTGCACCTGAACCCAACATAGAACCTGCTTTGGCGATGGAGTCGTAATCCATGTCGGTTGCCATCATGACGTCAGCGGTTAACACTGGCATGGATGATCCACCAGGAATCACTGCTTTGAGTTTTACGCCTTCACGCATACCGCCTGCTAACTCTAATAACTTAGCAAAGGGTGTACCCAACGGCACTTCATAGTTACCTGGCTTAGCAACATCGCCTGAGACTGAAAAGATTTTTGTGCCACCGTTATTTGGTTTACCTAAACCTGCATAGGCTTCACCACCTAAGTTCATGACGAACGGAACAGCAGCAAATGTTTCTGTGTTGTTGATGGTGGTTGGTTTGCCATACAAACCAAAGCTCGCAGGGAAAGGTGGTTTAAAACGTGGCTGACCTTTTTTACCTTCTAAGGATTCCAACAAAGCTGTTTCTTCACCGCAGATGTAAGCGCCATAACCATGATGCGCATGTAATTGAAATGAGAAATCAGTGCCTTGAATACGATCACCTAACCAACCTGCTGCACGTGCTTCTTCTAAGGCATCTTCGAAACGTGCATAGGTATCCCAGATTTCACCATGGATGTAGTTATAACCCACGGTGATGCCCATGGCGTAAGCGCCTATAGCCATTCCTTCAATTAAAGCATGCGGGTTGTAACGCAGGATGTCACGGTCTTTGAATGTACCTGGTTCGCCTTCATCCGAATTACAAATTAAGTATTTTTGTCCAGGGAATTGACGTGGCATGAAGCTCCACTTCAAACCAGTCGGAAAGCCTGCACCACCTCGACCACGTAATGACGATGCTTTTAATTCTGCAATGACTTGTTCAGGTGTGATGTTTTCAGACAGGATGCGTTTTAACGCGCTGTAACCACCACGCTTCACATAGTCAGCTAAATGCCAATTCTCACCGTTTAAACCAGCGAGTATGAGTGGATTGATATGACGATCATGCAAGCAAGTCATTTTTTCAATTCCTCTACTAATGCGTCAATTTTTTCATTGCTCATGTGGCTGCACATACGTTTGTTATTCACTAGTAGTACAGGCGAATCACCACAGGCACCCATGCATTCACCTTCTTGCAGTGTGAAAGCTCCATCGCTGGTTGTGTCTAGAAAATCTATACCTAACTTTTGTTTTAAATAATTTGCTGCTACTTCTCCACCTGACAATGCACAAGGCAAGTTGGTGCAGATAGTGATTTTATGTTTACCAGTTGGCTTTAAGTTGTACATGCCATAAAACGTAGCCACTTCTTGTACTGCGATTGCAGTCATACCAAGATAGTTGGCTACATCTTTCATTACTTCTGGCGTAAGCCATCCTGTTTCATCCTGCGCTATTGCAAGCGCTGCCATCACAGCGGATTGTTTTTGATCAACTGGATATTTCGCGATTTCGCGATCAATTTTTTTCACTGCTTGTTCTGATAACTGCATACTCTATGCCTTCTGCAACGCACCGACTTAACGGTCGATTTCACCAAAAACAATATCTTGCGTACCAATAATCGTGACTGCATCTGCAATCATGTGGCCGCGCGCCATTTCATTCAATCCTTCAAGATGTGCATAACCGGGTGCACGTATCTTTAAGCGATAAGGTTTATTCGCACCATCGGATACGAGATAAATACCGAACTCACCTTTAGGATGTTCAACCGCTGCATATGCTTCACCAGCTGGCACATGAAAACCTTCGGTAAAGAGTTTGAAGTGATGAATCAACTCTTCCATGTTGGATTTCATATCTACGCGATGTGGCGGTGCGACTTTATGATTGTCCGACATGACTGGACCTTGATTGTTACGCAACCACTCTACGCATTGTTTAATGATGTTGTTTGACTGACGCATTTCTTCTATGCGCACTAAATAACGATCATAACAATCGCCATTCACACCAACAGGCACATCAAATTTCAATAAGTCATAGACTTCATAAGGCTGCTTCTTACGTAAATCCCATTCAATTCCTGAACCACGCAACATAGGACCAGTGAAACCCATGGCTAAGGCACGTTCAGGTGAGACCACACCTATGCCCACTAAACGTTGCTTCCAGATACGGTTATCTGTTAACAAGGTTTCGTATTCATCGACATAGGTAGGAAAACGATTGGTGAAGTCTTCAATGAAATCAAGCAATGAGCCCTGACGATTTTCATTTAAGCGAGAGATAGCGCGGCCATTACGAATCACTGAAGCTTGATACTGCGGCATGGTGTCGGGTAAATCACGATACACACCACCGGGACGATAGTAAGCTGCATGCAAACGCGCACCAGAGACAGCTTCATAGCAATCCATTAAATCTTCACGTTCACGGAATGCATACAAGAACACGCCCATTGCACCCACGTCGAGTGCATGCGCACCTAACCATAAGAGATGGTTGAGTATGCGTGTGATTTCATCAAACATGACACGTATGTATTGCGCACGCATAGGCACTTCTACGCCTAGCAATTTTTCAATTGCCATCACATAGGCATGCTCATTACACATCATGGAGACATAATCCAATCTGTCCATGTAAGGCACAGATTGCAGGAAGGTTTTTTCTTCCGCTAATTTTTCTGTGGCGCGATGTAATAAGCCTATGTGTGGATCAGCACGTTGTATGACTTCGCCATCTAACTCTAATACCAAACGCAACACACCATGCGCTGCAGGATGTTGAGGGCCAAAGTTGAGTGTGTAGTTTTTAATCTCAGCCATGATTATTTGATTCCATAATTTTCTTCACGTATGACACGCGGTACATTTTCGCGCGGTTCAATTGTGACGGGCTGATAGATGACGCGTTTTTGTTCAGGGTCGTAACGCATTTCTACATAACCTGAAACTGGGAAATCTTTGCGGAATGGATGACCGATAAAACCATAGTCAGTCAAGATGCGACGTAAATCATTATGACCATCAAACAAGATGCCAAATAAATCGAAGGCTTCGCGTTCATACCAATTCGCAGAAGACCACAGTTCAGCAATGGAAGGAATGATGGGCATGGCGTCATCCGGTGCAAAGCTACGTACTCGCACACGCCAATTTTTATGGATAGAGAGTAGATGCACAACGGCTGCAAAACGTGCACCACTCCATGCTCCATCACCATAGGTGGAATAATCCATGCCACATAAATCGGTCAGCTGCGAGAATTGCAAACGCTGATCATCACGCAAAATTTGCATCGCAGATAAATAATCTGATGACTTTACAACGATGGTGATTTCACCAAATGCGCGATCTATGCTCTGCAACTTATCTGCCAAAGCTTCTTTTAACGCGCCTTCAAGCAACTCTAGTTTGGTGCTCATGATTAACGCGCAATCGTGTTGGTACGACGAATTTTATTTTGCAACTGCATGAAGCCGTATAACAATGCTTCTGCAGTAGGAGGACATCCTGGTACATAGATATCAACCGGCACGATACGATCGCATCCACGTACAACTGAGTAGGAGTAATGATAGTAACCACCACCGTTAGCACAAGAACCCATAGAGATAACCCAACGTGGTTCTGCCATCTGGTCATACACTTTTCGTAAAGCAGGTGCCATCTTGTTACACAAGGTACCGGCCACAATCATCACATCAGATTGACGTGGTGAGGGACGAAACACCACACCAAAACGATCAAGGTCATAACGTGATGCGCCTGCATGCATCATCTCCACTGCACAGCAAGCCAATCCAAACGTCATAGGCCACATGGATCCAGTACGGGTCCAGTTAATCAGTTTGTCAGCCGTCGTAGTGACAAAGCCTTCGTTTAATAGTCCTTCAATTGCCATGACTTATTCCCAATCCAGAGCGCCTTTTTTCCATTCGAAAATGAGACCTATCGTTAACACACCAAGAAAGATCATCATTGCCCAGAAACCCAGCATACCTACATCACGCATAGCAACCGCCCATGGCACTAAAAAGGCCACTTCGAGATCAAATAAGATAAATAAAATTGCGACCAAGTAGTAGCGTACATCGAATTTCATACGCGCATCTTCAAAGGCTTCGAATCCGCATTCGTAAGCAGAAGTTTTTGCTGAATCTGGTCTATAAGGTGCCAGCAATCGTCCTAAAACTTGAGGTGCGACGCCGACTAAGATGCCCACAAAAATGAACAGCAGGATAGGAAGATAATTTTCGAGATTCACGATAGTTCGCAATACAAAAAAAATTTGATTTTGCGCGGAAAAAAAATCAAATATGGAGTCAAAAAGACAACTCTGCCATTTCAACAAAAAGCCAGCAAAGATTTCCTATGCTGGCCTGCTTATTCTCATATTCCCTAAATGGTGCCGACGGCGAGACTCGAACTCGCACAGCTTTCGCCACTACCCCCTCAAGATAGCGTGTCTACCAATTTCACCACGTCGGCCATAACCATGCATTTTAACTCGGCTCACCCCTCAATTCAACGCGGATTTACTGAGTCATGCTACGTAGTGATTTACTTCGGTATTTCTCCAGCTTGTCCAACTGGTTTAGCAGGTAAAGATGTCGGTGCTGTGACAGATCCAGACTGGCTCTGAGGACTATTTACCGGTGCTTGTTCCATCACTCCACCACTTGATACAGCAGGACGGCTACCAAAGAATGACAAAGCTAAAGTAGAGATGAAAAAAACCGCTGCAGCGATTCCAGTCAATTTAGAGAGGAAATTCGATGAGCCACTCGCACCAAATAAACTGCCAGAAGCGCCAGAACCAAATGCAGCTCCCATATCGGCACCCTTACCATGCTGGAGTAAAACCAAACCAATAATGAGCAGGGCTGACAGCACCTGGATAGCAATTGCGATAGCAAGTAAGGAATTCATGTTTCAGCTTTCAGATGTTTTGATTAAGTCTGTCCGACTTGTTTTCAATCGTTAAAAAAATTATTCATTCGGGTTGGCTTGCTTGCGCAATCGCCAGAAAATCCGCTGCCTTTAACGCAGCACCACCAATTAGTCCGCCATCAATATCTGGCATGGCGAGTAAATCCACTGCATTGTCTGGCTTCATGCTGCCACCATACAAAATTCTTACAACGTTGGCAGCTGCACTATCAGCCGCTGCAAGTTGTTGTCTTATCAGAGCATGTACTTCTTGCGCCATCTCAGGCGTTGCGGTTTTACCGGTTCCTATTGCCCATACAGGCTCATACGCAATCACAATCTGCTTAAGCTGATCATGCACTTCTGAAAGAACAGGTTGCAACTGCTCTTGCACGATGTGAGCGGTTGAACCAGCTTCACGTTCGGCTAAGGTTTCGCCCACACAGACTATAGGCGTTAATCCATGCGCCAGTGCCTGTTTGGTTTTCTTTGCTACATCTGCACTTGATTCACCATGCATGCTACGTCGTTCAGAGTGTCCTAGGATCACATAACGACAAGCAAAATCTTTTAGCATGCGCCCTGCTACTTCACCCGTATAAGCACCTGCTTCATGTGCTGACATATCTTGTGCACCCCAAGCTACCGATGAACCTTCTAAAGCTGCTTGTGTTTGCGCTAGATAAGGAGCAGGCACACATACTACCAACTCAGCTGAATGCGCTTGCGCTCCTGCGCGAACAGCCTGCAACAAAGCTAAATTGGTGACTAAATCACCATTCATCTTCCAGTTGCCCGCTATAAGTGTTCGACGCATTGCACTCACCTTGTTCTGATTGCCACTATGGCGCAATACTATTTCGACAACCTACACGTTCAGCTTAAACAAGTTGACTCATCAAAGCCCACTATTTTAGCCCTTCGCGAGAATCATGGTCAAACCACGCTCTCGCTCATGTGTAGAAAATTAATTAATTGTTAACATGATTTTACCGACATGCGTACTGGTTTCCATTAATGCATGCGCTTGGTCGGCTTGCTCAAGCGAGAAGGTCTTGAAAATCACAGGTTTGATTTTTCCTGTTTCAATCAAAGGCCATACTTTTTGATGCAATTTATCGGCAATCATTTGTTTAAATGCGACCGGACGTGGACGTAAGGTCGAACCAGTAATAGTCAAACGACGACGCAAGATTTGACCAAAGTCGACTTTGCCACTAGCCCCACCTAACAAAGCGATGATGACTAGTCGACCGTCATCCGCTAAACAACTAATTTCACGTCCGACATAATCGCCTGCCACCATATCAATGATGACATCTACACCTTTGCCATTGGTCGCTGCTTTCACAACTTCGACAAAATCTTCAGATTTGTAATTAATGCCACGTTCAGCACCCAGCGCTTCACATGCACGACATTTATCATCTGAACCTGCAGTTGCCCACACTTTATGTCCAAAAGCCTGTGCCATTTGAATTGCAGTCACACCAATGCCAGAAGTCCCACCTTGCACCAACAAGGTTTCATCACCACTCAGTTTGGCTCGTTCAAATAAATTACTGTACACAGTAAAAAATGTTTCAGGCAAGGATGCGGCTTCTATTGCGCTTAAGCCTTTAGGCATGGGTAAACATTGCGCAACAGGTGCAGCACAGTATTCGGCATAGCCACCACCCTGCACTAACGCACAAACCATGTCACCTTTTTTGAATGCACTGCCTGCAAAATCACCATCTACAATTTCACCGGCGACTTCTAAGCCAGGAATATCAGATGCACCAGGTGGCACTGGATAGTTACCAGTACGCTGCAATACATCAGGACGATTCACACCCGCCGCATGAACTTTAATCAATACCTCACCTGCTTTGAGTACAGGCATAGGACGTTCACACAGCTTAAGTACTTCAGGTCCACCAGGATGAATGATTTCTATAGCGCGCATTTTTCTCTCCGAAAAATTTTAGTATTCTTGATCTTTGATGAAAAAACCGCCGGGCTAACTAGCCAGGCGGTTTTAGCTTTGCAGAACAAAACTAAACAGTGTCTTACTGCTGTTCAGCCTGTGGTGCCTCACCAGCTTCACCAGCTGCTTCTTCTGCAGCGACTGCTTTCATGGACAATTTTAAGCGACCACGATCATCTGTCTCTAACACTTTAACGCGCACTTGCTGACCTTCTTTCAAATAATCAGCAACTGCATTCACACGTTCATTAGCAATTTGACTGATGTGCAGCAAACCATCTTTACCTGGAATGACTTGAACGATAGCGCCGAAGTCTAATAACTTCAGAACGACACCTTCATAGATCTTACCGACTTCAACTGAAGCAGTCAGTTCTTCGATGCGACGCTTCGCTTCTTGACCTGCAGCTGCATCAACTGAAGCAATGGTTACTACGCCTTCGTCGGTGATATCAATCTGCGTACCTGTTTCTTCGGTCAGTGCACGAATCACTGCGCCACCCTTACCAATCACATCACGGATTTTTTCAGGATTAATCTTGACAGTGATGAGACGTGGAGCGAAGTTAGACAATTCAGTACGGCCATGTGGCATCGCTTCTTGCATCTTGCTCAGAATATGCAAGCGACCTTCTTTAGCTTGTGCCAATGCGACTTGCATGATTTCTCTGGTGATACCTTGAATCTTGATATCCATCTGCAATGCAGTAATACCATTCGCGGAACCAGCTACTTTAAAGTCCATGTCACCGAGATGATCTTCATCACCCAAGATGTCAGACAAGACAGCAAACTTATTACCATCTTTGATCAAGCCCATCGCAATACCAGCTACATGCGCTTTCATTGGTACACCAGCATCCATCAATGCTAAGCAACCACCGCAAACTGAAGCCATAGATGAAGAACCATTTGATTCGGTGATTTCAGAAACCAAACGCACTGAGTAACTAAATTCATCCGCTGCAGGTAAGACAGCAACCAATGCACGTTTTGCTAAACGACCATGACCAATTTCACGACGCTTAGGTGTACCTACACGACCGGTCTCACCTGTTGCAAACGGAGGCATGTTGTAGTGAAGCATAAATCTGTCACTGTATTCACCTGTTAGGGCATCAATTTTTTGTTCGTCACGTGCGGTACCCAATGTAGCGACGACTAAAGCTTGGGTTTCACCACGTGTGAACAATGCTGAACCATGGGTACGTGGCAAAACGCTGCTACGAATAGAAATTGGACGCACGGTACGTGTGTCGCGACCATCAATACGTGGCTCACCTTCTAAAATTTGTGAACGTACGATCTTGGCTTCTAAATCAAACATGATGTTGCCTAGCTCAGATGAATCCGGTGCATCCGCATCATCTGCAAATGCAGCGTTAACTGCAGCACTAACTTCTTTGAGTTGATTGGTGCGAGCTTGCTTTTCTTTGATTTGATACGCTTCACGCAATTTAGCTTCGGCAATTCCCGAAACTTTCGCGATCAGTGCTTCATTTTTAGGCGCTGGGCTCCATTGCACTTCTGGCTTACCACCATCACGCACTAAATCATGAATCGCATCAATCACTACTTTCATTTGGGTGTGACCAAACACTACTGCACCCAACATAATTTCTTCTGATAACTCGAGCGCTTCTGATTCAACCATTAACACTGCAGTTTCAGTACCAGCTACCACTAAATCCATTTGTGATTTCGGTAATTGTGAAACTACAGGATTCAATACATATTGACCATCAATGTAACCAACACGGGCTGCACCTAAAGGACCATTGAATGGAATGCCTGCAATGCATAACGCAGCAGAAGCACCAATCATGGCAGGAATATCTGGATCGATTTCTGGATTGACTGAAACTACGTGAATGATGACTTGCACTTCATTCAAATAACCTTCAGGGAAAAGCGGACGTATAGGACGATCAATTAAACGCGAGGTCAGCGTTTCTTTTTCTGATGGACGTCCTTCACGCTTGAAGAAGCCACCAGGTATACGACCGGCAGCATAGGTTTTTTCTACATAATCAACTGTCAGTGGGAAAAAATCCTGACCTGGCTTGGCATCTTTACGAGCTACAACGGTCGCTAAGATAACGGTATCTTCAACTGAAACTAAAACTGCACCGGATGCCTGACGAGCAATCTCGCCGGTCTCCATGGTCACTGTGTGTTGACCATATTGGAAGGTTTTCGTAACTTTATTAAACATTAGGTATTTCCTTTCTATTTTGCCGACAGATTTTCAGGCGCTGTCGTTCACCTCACCACGTGTGACAAATCTTCCGTCACCTTACTGCTCACCACACTACACTGCTAACTCTACAAACTCATGACAACTGCCAGAAATGCAAAATGCCCGCATCAGAAAACTGATACAGGCATCTCAGCGATGAAACGAAAAGATTGCAATGGTAATTACTTACGCAGACCAAGCTTTTCGATCAATGCGCGGTAACGATCTGCATCTTTACGCTTTAAATAAGCAAGCAGACTTTTACGACGATTCACCATCATTATCAAACCACGACGTGAATGATGATCTTTGGTATGCGCTTTGAAATGGCTATTTAATTCATTGATACGAGCGGTCAGAAGAGCAACTTGCACTTCAGGAGAACCTGTATCGTTTTGCGCGCGGGCGTTAGACGCGATGACCGCGGCTTTACTTTCTTTAGTTACTGACATGTTTACTATCCTTCACAAGCGGCAAAACGAGTTTTGATTGTCATCTCCACCCAAAGTGCCGTGATTAAATTGGTCAAATCCGACCAACCCAAGAGTATAGCCGAAAGCCTCTCCTCTTACAAATTTAACAGCAAACCAAATTTTATCGTCACATTATTTTTAATTTGACAATTTATTTTGATTTTCAACTATCACTCCTTAAACCTGAGGATTGAGTTTCTCAGTCTTGGAATGCAGTTTATTCAGTGCAGATAAATACGCCTTAGCGGATGCCACAACAATATCTAAGTCAGCGCCGACACCATTCACAATACGACCGGCTTTAGATAAACGCATGGTGACTTCACCTTGCGATTCCGT
>JBEDCU010000197.1:0-3768 GCA_041176585.1 Pseudomonadota bacterium | reverse complement strand
CGGTGGTGATGTTATTTGACGAACCTACTTCAGCGCTTGATCCTGAAATGGTAGGAGAAGTACTGGATGTGATGGTGCAGTTAGCACAAGAAGGTATGACCATGATGTGTGTCACCCATGAAATGGGATTTGCAAGACGCGTTGCTCATCGCGTTATTTTCATGGATGGCGGCTGCATACTGGAAGATTGTAGTAGCGCTGAGTTTTTTGGTGATGTTACTCAGCGCACACCGCGCGCGCAGGAATTTTTATCGAAAGTGTTGGCGCATTAAATTTCTATCTTAGTTCCTAACTCAACTACACGATTAGCAGGAATCTTAAAAAAGTCAGATGGTTTGGCTGCATTTTGCATCATCCAACCAAATAAGCGCTCACGCCAAATAGCCATACCTGGTAACTTACTCGGCACTATCGTATCGCGGGCTAAGAAGAATGAGGTATCGTTTACATCGAGTTTCAGTCCTTGTACTTTTTCCATTAACGCCAGCACACTATTCATATCAGGCGTTTCTTTAAAGCCATGTACAGCACGCACTATGTAGATATTCCCACCCATATCGTTGATGGTTAATTTATCTTCATCACGTACATAAGGCACGTCCCAAATCGACAGCTTTAAAAATATCACGCGCTCATGCAAGACACGGTTGTGCTTGAGATTATGTAATAAAGCTACTGGCGTGAAATCAATATGCGCAGTTAGAAAAACTGCAGTACCTTCTACGCGATGCGGTGGATGTGCTAGTAAGGCATCAATAAAGTCAGGCAGACGAATCGAATCATTGACTACACGATCACGTAGTAATTTTCTACCTTTATACCAAGTGGTGAGCATTAGAAAACATACTGCGCCTAACATTAAAGGATACCAACCACCATCTTTGACTTTGATTAAGTTCGCAGTCCAAAATGAAAAGTCGATCACAAAAAACATCGTAATCAATAGCGCAACATAGAGAGGTTTGATATTCCATTCTTTTGCCATCACGATGCCAAGCAAAGTAGTGGTGATCAGCATAGTGGTGGTAACGGAAATACCATACGCTGCAGCTAGATTGCCTGACTCTCGAAATTGAATCACGGTGAAAATTACGAGTGCAAGTAACACCCAATTCACCATGGGCATATAGATTTGCCCACGCTCTGTGTCAGACGTGTGCAAAATCACCATGCGTGGCATGAAGCCTAAAAGAATGGCTTGATTTGCCAGAGAGAACGCGCCAGAGATCACGGCTTGTGAAGCAATCACGGTAGCAATCGTCGCTAAAATCACCATAGGCCATAATGACCATGCAGGCAGCATCATAAAGAATGGATTGCTGATGGCATCAGGATTAGACATCAGTAGTGCACCCTGACCAAAATAATTAATCAGTAATGCAGGTAGTGTCACTAAGAGCCAAGCTAAACGAACAGGCTTACTGCCAAAGTGTCCCATGTCGAGATATAAAGCTTCAACACCAGTCACAACCAACACCACAGAGCCCATCACGATATAAGCTTGCAAGGTATGCTCACGTATAAAATCAACCGCATACATGGGTGAGACTGCCCAAAGAATAGTGGGGTTATGCCAAACACTAATTGCACCTACAATCGCGATCGTTAAAAACCAGATCAGCATGATGGGGCCGAAAAATTTTCCTACGATTGCAGTGCCATAGCTTTGTACAGCAAACAATGCAATGATAATGATGATGGTGCAGGGAATAACGAAATGCTTCATATCGGGCTGAATGACTTCTAGGCCTTCAACCGCAGATAACACTGAGATGGCAGGTGTGATGACGGATTCGCCTAACAACATACAAGCACCCAGTGCGCCCAACATTAAAATAAATAAATAATAAGTGGGCTTGTCACGTGCTGAACGCAAAGCCAAAGCCATCAGTGAAAGCACACCACCTTCACCGTTGTTATCGGCGCGTAAAACGAAGATGACATATTTTACTGTCACCACCATGATCAAAGCCCAAAAGATCATGGAGATAATGCCAAACACAGCTGCATGGGTGAATGGAATACCATGCTCAGGGCTAAAGCATTCTTTTAATGCATATAAAGGTGAGGTACCAATATCACCAAAAACAACGCCAATAGCAGACAGCACTAATACGGATAAGCGATCGTGATGCGCTTGACCGCTGCCATCAATATTGACTGGTCGCATGACCGAAGACTGTGAAAACTCTGGATTACTTATCGACACGGTGAATTCCTTGTTGTTCTATAGCCTAGCCTGTTTAATACTCTCATAGACTGACATTGTGATTAAAAATTACCAACGATGTTGGCTTTTACTTAATGATAATAAATTGTCATGTTTTATTTATGATTTTTTTAGGTAATGCGTATTCTATAAATGAGTATTTAACTTCACAAAGGTTTAGTGATCACCACCGCACCTCTGAGTTTGCCTGCACTATATCCAGTCGCTTGATCATTTGGATATTCTTGCCGAATCTTTTCAGCTAGAGCAGCAGGTATGTCTTGCGCCTGACCATGGCAACTGAGGCATTGTGGTTGTACCGCTATCGCTTTTGCGTAATGAAGTTCACGTTTGCCATTTGCTGTTTCCACCACTTTCCAGTATTCGAGATCTGCAGGTTTTTCACCTGCAGCTAAGCGCTCTTCAAATTGTGTCAATGCTTCTTTTTGCCACACATTCGGGATACCCATTTTTTGATTTCTGGCTCTAGTACCTACGCGCGTGATTTGCACACCATGTTCAGCTGATAGAGAGTTTGCAATAGCTGGTGCCGCTTCTTTACAAACACTGACTGCAGCAAGTGGACCATCGGTACTCAATGCCGTTTTGAGTTTCTGTCCCAAGCTATTCAGTAGTTGTCCTGCGATGTTGCGTGTGCTGTCCACCGTCGAACTTTCTAGGTTGCCTGGTGTGGTGTCTGCACTAGCACTGATGGGAATTAGCAAGCAATGCGCAACCAAATAAGCTGTAGTGGCTATTAGTTGGGATTTTTTCATGGGGATCATTTTTTAACAGTAGGTGAACAAGCTTGATCGGAAGGAGTGAAGCGATACAGACCATAATCTGCAGTTTTTGCAATCAGGATGGCGGAGTCTAACAATGGTGTTCCCTTTGCTATCGCTTGTAAAGTGACTACCCATGTTACGGGTTGAGCACATAGTTCAAAGGAAAAATCTTGTCGTGCTCTGAGTATTGTTTTCTTTTCTGCGGTAGCAAAATAGCTCGCCTCCAGTAATTCTTTATGCCATTTATCATCCTGCAAAATTGCTGGATTGTCCCAGTTATAAAACACAGGAATAGGCTGTTGCGCTCGACTGTAAATTATAAAATCAAAGGGATAAACATCTAAGAACATCACAGGCTCATTTGATTGAGCTTGAGATAAATAAGCTTGGGCTAAGGGTTGAGTGTAATTATCATCATAATTTTTTGCCAGATAACTCATGAGTGTGACACACAAACCAGCAGCTAGAATAACAGGTATTAGTCGCTGATAACTAAATGCGTTTTGCCAAAATCTTTGTAGCGTGAGTCCTTCTGCAATCAGTATGGCTAGGGGTGGTACCACAGGCAGGATATAGCCTATTAATTTAGATTGTGGAATAGAAAAAAATACCAGAATAAAAATTAACCAAACCCAGCACAGTGAGCGACTAGTTTGCCATGCAGGTTGTGCTGTAGTTGTTAAGCGTATGCGTGTGAGTAATAAAGGAAACCACGGCAAGGTAAGTGCACTCAGCGCCACAGGTAAAAACCAAAATGGCCGTGCATTATTAAAG
>JBEDCU010000196.1:0-13373 GCA_041176585.1 Pseudomonadota bacterium | reverse complement strand
CGATTACGCTACGCTAATCGTACCTACAAATCACAACACAAGCAGATAATAAATGTGCGGTTGATTAGCGCAAGTTGAATTGCGTGATGCCTGCTTGATCGGTTTGTTTTTGTTCGAGTTTAATGGCAGCATTTTTCTTATTGGTGGCATCGCGCTCTACCATGGCTTCCATTTTTAATTGCTGTTTATAGGCTTCTGACCACAGCACTTTGACGCGTTCTAATTCTGCTTGTGCGGTTTCCATTTGTGCAGTCACTCTTTCTGTGAGTGAGCTTAAATGTTCAAGAAATTGTCGATATGCCAGATTGTCAGCAATCATGTGCATTTCTTTTTGAGTGGCGTGATAACGGGTTATGTAATCAACACGCAATGTCTCTATATGATCCAGACTAGCTTGCAATTGTGTGACACGCGCACGCGCTGTCACAACCACAGACTGTGCTTCTTCTGTTGCTGTTTTTGCGCGATTAGCTAAAATTTTCCAAGTGTTGTTCATGTGCCGTATGTTTTATTCTGTAGTTACTTGTGATGACAGGGTGTATCAGACTGCCATCAGCTCTCTAATCTCTTGTCTGGTTTTTTCATAATCTTCATTGATGTGCATATCTTGTTTTAAGAAATGCTCTAAGCGAGCACGCAAGGCGATTGCTTGATCAATATCTGGGTTTGATCCTGCTTCATATGCACCCACTGAAATCAAATCTTGATTTTGTTGATACAAGGACCACAATCGTCTGAAACGATTAGCTGTATGTAGATCAGCTGGCGCAACTAGATTTTGCATGACACGTGAGATGGAGCCATTCAAATCAATCGCTGGGTAATGCGATGCATCTGCTAATTTGCGTGACAACATGACTTGTCCGTCAAGCGAGGCACGTGCAATATCCACAATCGGATCTTGTGCATCATCACCTTCAGCCAACACGGTATAAATCGCTGTGATCGCACCATAACCATGACGGCCTACTCCAGTGCGTTCAATTAAATTCGGTAGTAATGCAAACACAGAAGGTGGATAACCTTTTGCTGTCGGTGGTTCACCAATAGCTAAACCAATTTCACGTTGAGCATGCGCCACACGAGTTAAGCTATCCATCATCATCAAAACATTTTTGCCTTGATCACGAAAATATTCTGCAATCACGTGTGTGAGATGCGTGGCTTTGAGTCGCAATACAGGTGAAACATTAGCAGGTGCGGCTATCACCACTGCTTTTGCACGACCTTCAGGACCGAGCACTTCATTAATAAAAGCTTGTACTTCACGACCACGTTCACCGATCAATCCAATCACAACCACATCGGCTTTAGTAAAGCGCGTCATCATGCCTAAGAGCGAACTCTTACCTACACCTGAACCTGCGATTAAACCTATACGTTGTCCTCTACCCATGGTGAGTAAGCCATTAATGGCTTTGACACCTACATCCAAGACTTGATTAATCGGTCCACGCTCCATAGGATTAATGGGCAAACCAAGTAAAGCAAGTTTGTCTGGACATTCTGGTGCTGGCAAACCATCTAAGGGTTCACCTAGAGGGCCTATCACACGACCTAACAGTTCAGGTCCTAGACGTGCTTCTGAAGAATTACTAATGACACGCACTGTTGCACCTGGACCGATACCAGCTGAATCGGTGAAAGGCATTAAGAATAAAGTTTGATCATTAAAGCCTACAACTTCAGCGGCTAATTTTTGACCACCAGTGCCTTCGATTTCGCAATGCGCACCAAGTGGCGCCATGATGCCGCGTGCTTCTAAGGTCATGCCAACCAAACGCGCTAAGGTACCGGTGTGACAAGGCGCTGGTGCACGTGTTTGATTAATGAGTCCTTCTACGACATCGGCATAATCAATCATGATCTAAACCTGTAGGAGGAACTCCTGATTCATGATTTTCGTTAGCTTGTGCGTTTGTTGTGTTGGTTGCATTAGAGACTGAGACTATTTCTACATCTTGTTGGCGACTTTCCATACGCGCTGCCAAACTATTACCAGCAGCAGCATTTGCATTGCCACGCCAGCCTGTAGGTGCTGCTTCTTTTAATGATTTACTTAATGCTTGTACACGTCTCTCGATTAAATCTTCAACCACTGCACCATCTAGTGAGACACGTACACTACCGCGCTGCAAAGTGGAATTGGGACGCAAGCTGATGGTTGTACCAAACTGCTCGGCTAAAGGTTTATAGAGTTCGAGATCATCAGGATTCAAATGAACGATGAGTGTTTTTTCACTACTACCTGACATTTCACGTACACAGTTTTCTACCATGCGTGAGATGACTTGACCGGATTGCGTTAATTCACCACGTACTAATTGTTCTGCGAGATGCACGGCTAATTTTTTGACAGGATCAAATAAAGCATTTGCATCAGTGGATAATTCTTTTATACCGTCAACCATAGATTGCAGGGCGGTGACTTTGGCATCCATCTCTGCTTTGAGTTCAGTTAATGCTTGTGCATAACCTGTGTCAAATCCTTGCTGATGTCCTTCTGCATGCGCAGCTATGTGTGCTTCTTCGCGCGCTGCTTCAACTAAACTAGTCACAGCTTCATTACTTAAATCAGGTGTTTGTTCTGCTTGAATGAGCTCAACTTCTTCTTGCTCGGCCATACTTTCTTCTGCAGCGGCTGCTATAGCAGCCGCTTGCGCTGCTTGTTGTTCTGCTTGTTGTGCTGCTTGCTCTGCCGCTAATTGTGCGGCTTGTTCTACTGCTTGTTGTTCTGCTTGAGCACGTGCTGCTTGTTCTGCTGCCAGTTGGTTGGCTTCTTCTGCGGGTGATGTTGTTTTTGTTTCAGATGCAGAAGGATGGTGTAATGTTGATCCAAGATCGACTTCTTGATCTAAGTCCTGATCAGCATTCTCTGCTATGAAACGATGATTTACGGATTCCTCTTCTTCTCTACCTAAACGGTCGGGTACAAAGGCTGCAGCCTTGCGACGCTCTGATTCGGCCACAAATTGTGGCCCTTCTTTTTCTAGCAAATTTTGGATAGCAAAGTCGTTGGTTTCCGAATCGAACATGAGATTCGGCATCCATTGCTTGCGCACCGGCGTTTTGCGAAGTTCAGACAAAATCTGCTCCGCCTGATGCTAAGATCAGATCACCAGATTCGGAGAGCTTACGTGCAGAACGCATGACTTTCTTCTGTGCGTCTTCTACTTCAGTCATACGCAATGGACCTTTGGCTTCCATATCATCGATAAACATGCCACGTGCACGACTCGACATATTGCTAAAGAACTTGTCTTTAATTTCGTCACTTGCACCTTTTAGGGCAGTCATCAAAAGATCTGGCTCTACAGCACGCATGAGTGCTTGGATACCACGGTTATCTACTGCGCCTAGATTATCAAAGCTAAACATATTATCTTGAATACGCAGCATGAGTTCTTCATCAATCTGACCCACGCCTTGCAAAATAGCGCCTTCTAATTCCACTTTAGTGAAGTTCATGATTTTTGCTGCCGCTTTGATACCACCAAAACTCGACGATGCTGCAGAAGCATTGTTAGAGAATTGTTTTTTCATGATGGTTTCTAGTTCTTCCATCGCAGATGGTTGAACGGTATCTAAACTCGCTACACGTTGTATGACTTCAGGACGTGATTCAACCGGTAAAAATGCCAGTACGTCAGCAGCCACTTCTGATTCCAACACGGAGAGAATAATGGCGGTGACTTGAGGATGTTCACCACGTATCATCTCGGCGATTGCACGTGCATCCATCCATTGCAAAATTTCTAAACCGCGGCTAGCGCGATTGGGCATGATGCGTGATAGTACTGACGCTGCTTTATCCGGACCTAGTGCGCGTTTCAATACCGTTTCTACGTATTCAATTGTTCCCAATGAAAGACTGGTTTGTTTTTTCAGTGTTTCAACAAATTGATCTAACACTGCATTGACTGCTTCTTGAGACAGTTCTGCTACCGAGACCATAGCAGCACCTAAGGCCTGCACCTCTTTAGGATCAAGGTAACTAATGATGTTAGAAGCAAGGTCTTCTCCCAATAGCAACATCAACACCGCAGCACGCTGGGTGTTGGTCATCGCTTCTAATTCAGCTTTCAACGCTTCCGACATAGGAGGCGGCTCTGATTTAGGCTTAGGAGCATCCGGCGCTTTTTCCTCTTTAGGAGCAGCCTTCGCTTTCGCATCTTTCTTATCTTCTTTTTTATCCGCCATCTTAAACCTCTGTTACCGTTACTTTTATTGTTTGCTCAATGTTCTTTATGAAGATCTTTTAACGATAGGTTCGATTTACGAATCTATCACTTACCCTTCAACATATTTTTAATCATTAAGACGACGCGACCTTGTTCTTTTTCTGACAACACCTTCACCAGCACTAGTTTGTCTTCATAGCTATTCGCATTTTTCAACATGTCTTCCGCCATGTTGTTTTTCTTCTTAGGCTTGAACTTCTTCTTCATCGCCTCCAAATCATTTGGATCTTCATCGTTCGGTTTATTTTCTTCTGCCATGATATTTCCTAGTTAACTTTAGTTCTTGACCATATTTTTCAATACCATCGCAACGCGACCAGATTCTTGTGACACCAGCATACGAATCAAGGCAACTTTATCATCATAGCTGTTAGCCGTATCAAGCATATCAGCAGAGAAGGTCGGTTTCTTAGGCTTCATGCTTTGCATTCTAGCTTTGAGTTCTTCTAAGGACTCGCCGTCATGTAGCTCGACTTCTTCCTCTTCTGCGTCTTCTTCGCCGTCCTCATTCTCTTCGCCGTCCTCGTCTTCTTCGCTTGCTGCAGCAGCCGCGGCTTCTGCTTCGGCGGCAGCTTTGGCAGCGGCTTCAGCGGCTTCTGCATCAGCGGCAGCTTTAGCAGCAGCGGCAGCATCAGCGGCGAGTTTGTTTTCATCCACCGGTGGTATTGCAGGCGGCATGATTTGCTGAATGGTTGGACCTTTTACCATCGGACGCACCACAGCGATTAAGAATACGATAATAACCAGTGCTGCGATGGCAATTTTAATGAAATTCTGAATATCACTGTTCTCATACCATTGCTCTGGCTTGTAATTAATTTGTGATTCAAAACGTGCTGGTGCAACGGTTACGACGTCACCACGTTCAGCGTTATAACCAACTGAACTACGAACCAGATTCAACATACGATCGAGTTCTTCAGCGGTGTAAGGAATTGTTTTAGGTGCATTTGGTGCTGCAGGCTTGCCATCCGCAGGTGGTGGCGCAGGACGCTCAGCCACTACCACCGCCACGCTTAAACGTGAAATCGTACCGAGTGATTTTTTCTCATGACGAACTGCACGATCCATTTCAAAGTTACGAGTTGATTTGGTGGTCGTAATTTCATTATTTAACGGTTTCTTTTCATTGGTATCCGTATTCACCGTCAGATTTGCATCAGGTGGTGGTGTATTACTTAATGCACCAGGTATACCTTCAGGATCGAGTTTGAATTTACGCTCAGTGGTCATCGCTTCTGAACGTGGCTTGACACCTTTATCTTTATTGTCAAAATCTTCTGTTGTGGTTTCAACGGTGTCGAAATCCAAAGTCAGATTGACTTGTGATTGAATATTGTTTTCACCAACTACTGGTCCCAATAATTCAGTGACGCGATGACGATATTGATCTTCAGTACGCATTTTGTGCTGCATCTGAGCGACGGTGAGTCCCATCGCTGCATCAACCGGATTTTCATCTGTCATCAAGTTACCTTGATCATCCACAATCGAGACATTTTGTGGTGTGAGATAAGGCACACTAGAGGACACTAAATTAACGATTGCTTTTACCTGCGGTGTAGATACTGCACGACCGGTATGCGGTGTCACAACGACAGAAGCTTTTGGTGTTGCGCGATCACGTACAAAAACGCTTTGCTTAGGCAAAGCGAGATGTACACGGGCTGATTTAATGGTGGAGATTTGCATAATGCTACGTGCAAGTTCTTGTTCCATCGCGGAGTTGTAATTGACTTGTTCCATGAACTGACTGGTGGTCATGGAAGAACGATCTTTCAAAGAGTCCATACCAATTGGTTGGGCTTCTTTAGGTATGCCTTGTCCTGCCAAGAAAATACGCGCTTCGTAATAACGTGGCTCTGCCACCATAATTTGACCCGTCGCTGTATCCAGCTTAGGTTTGAAGTCGCCTGCTTTTAATGCTTCCATTGCAGCTTGTTTATCGTTCTCTGTCATACCTGGCATGACGGCACGATACGGTACAGTTTGTGTTCCTTGATAAGCAACGAATGCAATCAGCAATACAAAAAGCAAAATGATCGCTGGTAGCGATCGACGTATGGAAGGTTGCTGAAGTACTTCTTCGACTTTACCGCGAAATGCCATGACGCCACCCGCTACACCTGTTAAGGGTGCGCTGGGATTATTCATCGTCGCTGGAAGTCCTGCGTTAGTTGCGGCCATGGGCATAGCACCTGCAGCTCCATCACCAGCATTGGAATTACCACTTGGTGGTAGCTGCGGTGGCATACCACCCATGTTCATCGTTGCTTCAGCCATGTTTTACTCTCTGTAAGGTCCTGCTATTCAATGAATTCTGTATTTATTACACTGGCATGTTCATGATTTCTTCATAAGCACGCAAAATTTTGTTACGTACTTGAAGTGTGGCTTCAAAGGCAATCGATGATTTCTGCATCGCGAGAACAACATCGGTTAAGGGCACATCTTCACCACGGTCATAAGCTTCACGCATTGCACCTGCTTTCATCGCAACTTCATTATCTCTTTCTACTGCACTTTTAACGGCATCAAAAAATGTCGGCTTACCGACTTCGGGTGCTTCACGAGTCAGAACTGCAGGTGTATTTTTTCCTGCTGCATCCGTCTGATATTGACGAATGGTCGCTAACATGGAATCAATATTGGTCTGTGTGGTGACTCTATCTATCATGATTGATGCTCCCCGATTTATCGAGCTGCCATTTGTGTCATACCGCGTTCACGGAATTGCGCCATCTTGTAACGCAATGAACGAGGACTAATACCCAGTTTTTTAGCCGCTTCTATACGACTACTAGTCGCTTCAATCGCTGCCATGATGGCTTGATATTCACTACTTTTTACTGCACTGGATAAATCAATTTGATCAATGTTTTCTTTATTCAGCAGGAAAGGCATGTGCGCTGAAATCAGTGGTTTGTTTTCAATGGTGTTAACCATCTCTATACGCGCTGTGACGTCGTCAAACATAAGATCCGATTCAGTAATCATGTCGCCAGATGCAAGTACTAATGCACGCTGTACGACATTTTCTAATTCACGGACATTGCCAGGCCATGGATATTGCAAGAGCAATTCCATTGCTTCTGATGTTAATTGCATGGTGCGATCTGCTGGACCATAGGTCGCAAGAAATTGTGCAACTAAAGGCAAGATGTCACCCGGACGTTCACGTAGCGGTGCAACTCTTAATTTGAATGCGCTGATACGGAAATATAAATCTTCACGGAATTCACGATTTTCTATCGCTTCACGTAAATCTTTATTCGTTGCTGCGACTAGTCGTATATCTAAATCGATCGGTGCAGTTGCACCTAAACGAGTAATTTTTCTTTCTTGCAGTACGCGTAATAATTTTGTTTGTAAGTGATAGGGCATTTCAGCGATCTCATCCAAGAAGATGGTGCCACCATTCGCTTGTTCAAATAAACCACGATGCTCTTTCAATGCGCCTGTGAATGCACCCTTCTCATGACCAAACAATAAATCTTCGATCAGATTTTCAGGCAATGCAGCACAGTTCATTGCCACGAAAGGACCATCACTACGCTGTGAGGCATCATGTAATACTCGTGCTAATACTTCTTTACCAGCTCCAGTTGGACCAACCACCAATGCAGAAACTTGTGTTTGTGCGACGCGCTTAGCCAGTTCTAATAAATGCTGACTGACTGGGTCGACAAAAATAAAGGTGCGTGAACTCTTGCTAGCCAAAGTTGATTTAGTCGGCGCTAGTGATAACGCATTACGCCAGCATTCTGGCGACCAGTCGTCTGAAGCAAGCACGTGATAAGCACCACGTCGCATGGCTTCTATGCCTAGCTCTAAATGATTTCGATCAACGCGGCACAACACCGGAACAGCATGACCAAAAGCCTGTGTCAGTTTTTTGACCTCTTCGAGCAAGCCGACATCATCCATTAATCGGATGACGACAAGTCTGGCTTTCGCCAAGCCTTGCTTAAGATCGTTTAACGTAGCAACAGGCAGAAGTTGCAAGCCCGCTTCCGCGAGTTGCTCACGTTCTTGTGTGCCTACTGCACTTTGTGGATCCAACCATAATGCTGGATGCGAGATATCTGTTATAGCGGTCACTTTGGATGCCTTTATTCCAATGAACAATTCCATTAGAGCAAGGCTCGTGCCAGCCGGAAATATGAGGTTTTATGCGGTTTTTGGCGGGGGTGAACGACTATCCGACAGGGCTCACCATGTGAAGCAAGACGAAATTTTGACAGCTAGAGCAGTATTTTAATATCAAAAAGTTAATTTTTACTGCCGATTTACTCTGGACAGGATTTATAACCGCTATTTAAGCAATTTCCCGCCATGAATAAGGCATCTTCTAAATCTTTCGCAGGGATGCGCTTACCAGCTTGTGCCAATACCAGAGTGGCCTGACGTTCGCCATTAATGCGCGCTAATTCTGCCCATACCGCAGCTTTTTGCGGCTCTTTACGCCAGCCCTCACCTGATAAATACAATGAGCTCGCCATTAATTGCGCAGCTGGATTACCTTTTTTTGCAGCTTTTAAATACCAAGACAAAGCCACTGCCCCATCTTTTTTGCCAGCCCATCCTTCGCGTTGGTATTCACCCATCATATATTGCGCTTCAGGCAAACCCGTATTCGCAGCAGCGCTATACCAATGCAACGCTTGTGCTTGATTTTTCAACACGCCTCTGCCGTAGTGATGCAAGGTAGCTAAATTATATTGAGCCTGCGCCAAACCACCTTCGGCTGCTCGGGTGTACCAGAGCACAGCATCGTTATAGTTTTGATTCACGCCTAATCCATGTTCATACAGATAGGCGAGATTGTTTTGCGCTAAGACATCGCCAGTTTCTGCGGCTTTACGCAATGCTCTTTGTGCTGTTGAATAATGTCCGCGTTCAATCGCTTTCATTGCTACTTGTACATCTGCTTGAACAGTTGTACTGAGAACGAGTAAGGGAAATACGAAGAGGGAAAAAACTAACTGTCGCATCATGCGAAGTTATTACGCTCTTTGGACTGAGCAGTAACTGGAGGAAGTGATTTAGACATAAAGCCTTGGCAGCGCTGTCCATCGGCGCGCAAAACTTCCAACGCTGGAGTGATACGACTTTTAAAGCCCATTAGCTTGCAAGAATATGGAAAGCTAGGATCCCAGCTGACAGCAAAATAACGGCACTGCCAGCAATTTGGCGCGCCGTTCGTATCAGTCTGGTTTAAAGAATTCATTTTTTATTCCGTTTGTCTTTTGCATCTTGCCACGCACGGTACACTGCAGCAGCTAAGACACCTGCCAATATGGCGGATCCCAGCAACCCTTGCAAAAAGTCTGCAAAGCTCATGTCAGGCGGCAAAAAGCGTTCGGGATGCAACCCGATCAAACCCAAAAACAGGACAGCAACAACTAAGACAACTCGCAACAACCGAATCAAAATGCGGCGACGATTATCTTGCTCATTCATCGTGAACTCCCATGACCTTAACCCTAAGGCATATTCTGTCATAGTTTTTTCACGCTTTCATTGTGTGAAGTGTTACGCAGCTAAGCTAGTCGCTAGTGATTTACTCTATCGCTCTAGTTTAACCCTGTAACAACTTCAACACAGTTTGCTGACTAGTATTCGCCTGCGCGAGTACTGCTGTTGCTGCCTGCTGCATGATCTGCGTTTTTGCTAACTCAGTACTTGCATAAGCATAGTCTGCGTCTTCAATCTGACTGCGTGAAGCACTCGAATTGATCGATACACTGGTTAATGTGTCGGTAACGTAGGTCAGACGATTCATCACAGCACCCATCGTTGCGCGGGTCGCATTGACTTTATCCATCGCCTCATCGAGCGCGCCTAATACTGCATTGGCTCCCTCTGGGGTTTTGATATCAATCGTTTTTACTTTGTCATCAACGTCACCAGTAATCTTACTTGTGATAGGACCATTCTTACCAAAGTCAGCCAGATCAATCGTGATGGTTTGATTCGCACTCGAACCTACCTGGAAGAATAAACGTCCAGTTTGTGGAGGCAGCATTTTTCCATCGGCTTCTGACACTTCACCGCCAAACGTACCAGCAGTAAAGCCTAAACCTTCAAAATTACCGGTTGTACCATTGGCACCTGTTTCTACTTTGAAGCGATCATTTGGTGGATGACCAGGACCTCCAGAAATAGGATCTAACACTGGGCTAGAACCATATAGAGCTGGATCATTAAAATTTGGGCTAACAGCCGACATCTCAACTCGTCCATATGCCGTTGAAATACCGTTTAATAATGCTTCATCGGTTGCAGGTACATTCGTTATTGTAACGACTGAAATACCATCTAGACCTAATTCATTCGGATCAACCAAGTAAGCAGCATCACCGTTATCTACTACACCGACTGATAAATTACGTCCATCTGAAGTCGTGAAACTTAGACGATTACCTGTCGTCATACTGACGTCAACATTAGAATCTGATAACACACGATTCAACGCATCTTTCAAGAATTTCACACGATCAGCTGGTGCAGCATAAGTCGAAGGTGCAGTAACTTCAAGAGCAATCTTAGTGACATTATCATCCAACGAATAAGTTGGATCTTCTACTGGCGATGCAGTCTGATCACCATAGTTAATTGTGACTACCTGACCATTCACATAAAATTGTGAACTTGTATAAGCAAATGGCAGTGGCAAACTACTAGGATCGTTAACTGAATCACCCGCTCCCTGTATCACTGGTCCGATTGCTTTCGCATTCACACCTGTTTCAGAAGATTTCGAGTTAATTGCAGCCGCAATCGCAATCGCACTAGCACTTGGTGTACTGGTGGTTGAATAATGTGAGTAAGGATCATCTACAGACGCTGCTGCAGGAATCACTACATTATTAATCTTTAAGTCACCCTCGTTCAAAGGCACAATACCAGTGGCACTGTCAGCAATTGGACGAGATGTAGTCATCATTTTGGCTACATTTTGGGTATAGTCACCCACCGGCAAACGTGCACGAGTGATGTCTTTACCTAATTGACTGGTGAGTTTAACGTCGCCATCAACTTTAGCTTCTAATGAATACGTACTCGCTTGTACACCAGCACGCAAACCAAAGTAGCTTTGATCGCTAGCATTGCCTTGTGTACCAAAGAGTTGTACTTCAATATTACGACCATCAATCGCTTCTAGTGTAATACCACGGGTATTATCATTCGTATCTATCGCTTTCACACCGGTTTTATCGCTGATCTCATTGATCGCTTTTACCATTGCTGCACGAGATTCACGGACGTTATCTTTTACTGATGTGACTTCAGGCGTTTTCCAACCATTGATCACTGCAAAACCGGTCGATCCACCAGCTGTCGAGTCTTTGACAACGGGCACACCATTCATCACGTTTTGATTAGCAACTGCATAAACACCAGTCGCTGCGGATTCTCGGTTAATGGCCGCGGCTATAGCAATCGCGGAGCCACCTGCGTTGGTTCTTGGAGATACCGTATCATCTTTCGCTAACGAAGGATTGATGGTGGTTCCGTTAATGATCAAGTCACCTGTTTCTAGGTTATTAACCATGGGATTACCACTACCGTCATTAACAGTTGAATGATACTCGCCAGTTGATGTGATCTTATAGACTGGTCTTTCACCTACACGCTGGCCGACACTTCCGTCCAGTATGGAGAAACCATTCCATTGCACCATCTTTGATGTGCGGTTTATCTCTTGCTTGAGCTGCTGGAATTCCAGATCTAAATAAGAGCGCTGATCGCTAGAATTAGTATCGGTAATCGCTTGGATAGCAAGTTCGCGCATACGCTGCATCATATCGTTGATAGCGACGGTGCCACCTTCGGCAGTCTGTATCAGCGAAGTTGCATCGCCTGCATTTCGAATCGCCATATTTAATGAGCGAATCTGTTGCGTCATGCGAGTCGCGATTGCCATACCAGCTGCGTCGTCCTTTGCAGAGTTGACGCGCTTACCAGTTGACAACTGGTTCATCGCAGAAGACATCGCTCGATCAGTGGCTTTCATAGCCTGCTGGCCGAACAGCGCCTTGGTATTTGTGTTGATGACTGACATACTCAGTTTCTCCTTCCGGATTCTGTACGGGTACTACGATTCTGTAGGGAAAATCCCTTTTGTTTATTACCTAAGCAATACCCGTGCCAGCTAAAAAGTTCTTGATTAACAAGGGGTTTTGCCTTGATTTGCCTAAAAAACATCCCCGGCAAACTTAGGGCGGCAAGAATTGTCGGTTTTCCGGCAGCTAGCTGCCGCTGACAATATGATTGCCATAATGACATTTTATTATTGCTCCACTGCACGTAAACCAAGAGCACCTGATACTGCATCGTATTCTTTTAACAACTCAGGATGATCTGGGAAATGGGTCAGTGCAACGCGTGCAGCTTCTAATGCAGCTGCAAGTTCTAGATCACAACGCAGAGCGCGGATCAACATGGCATGGGTAAATACGGTAGCTTGATTGCCTTGCATTTCCATCAATTGCGTCAGCAGGTCTACTGAATGAGACCAATCTTCACGCATGACTGACAATAGACTGGTGATCACCAGAATATCTTCATTGACGGGATACAGAGCCAAACCGGCTTCGCCTAAAGCGTAAGCCAACTCAGTACGATCTTCCGCTACCAAAGTTTGAATGGCAACGCGGATTTCAGCAGGCGAAAATTTAGAGATCTGCTTTGTATTGAAAAAGCGACCTGCTGCCGACTGAGACATAAGTTCTTGTGCGAGAGTAGACATAGTAATGCTCCTGTTTGTGTTAACTGTGCTGGTGGTTCAAAACGAATTGCTGGATGAAACTCGTCTTGCTCACGTCCTATTAAGCAAACGCTGTGCCAGCAAAATTAATCAAGTCTTTTTTTTAAAAAAAACTCTGTGTATATATATGTTGCTTGCTCAATTCATACGCTGCTTAATTTTTAAGCGCATGGTCTGCATGGATATGCAAGACCAATGCCTAAACATCAATTAGGAAAAGTTTTGCCGTAATTGCCGCAGCAAATCGGCAAAACATGACCGCTAGTGGCAATGAATTTTTCTTCTTCTGATTCATACGGCAAACCCTGTTCAGCTTTTGCCGCTTTCTGGCTAGCTTATGCCGCTCACTTGGCATATTC
>JBEDCU010000195.1:0-3944 GCA_041176585.1 Pseudomonadota bacterium | reverse complement strand
TATTCAGTGCAGATAAATACGCCTTAGCGGATGCCACAACAATATCTAAGTCAGCGCCGACACCATTCACAATACGACCGGCTTTAGATAAACGCATGGTGACTTCACCTTGCGATTCCGTACCAGTGGTAATGGCATTCACAGAAAAGAGTAACAACTCTGCGCCACTTTTTGTGGTGGATTCAATTGCATTCACAATCGCATCAACCGGACCATTACCCTGACCTTCGCACGTTGTCTCTTTACCCGCTATCGTAAAGGCGATTTTTGCACTCGGTTTTGCACCCGTTTCTGAATGCTGATTCAGCGAAACAAACGCATAGTGTTCTTGTTCATGTGAGTTTTGTTCATCTGATACTAAAGCCATAATATCTTCATCAAAGATTTCTGACTTACGATCAGCTAACTCTTTAAAACGTGTAAAGGCAGCATTCATTTCTGCTTCAGAATCTAAACTAATGCCTAATTCTTCTATGCGCTGCTTGAATGCATTGCGACCAGAGAGTTTACCCAAGACGATTTTATTGGCAGACCAACCCACATCTTCTGCGCGCATAATTTCATAGGTATCACGTGCTTTTAAAATACCATCTTGATGTATGCCTGATGCATGGGCAAATGCATTTGCACCCACCACTGCTTTGTTAGGTTGCACCGCAAAGCCTGTGATTTGCGACACCAACTTTGAAGTCGGCACAATCTGCGTGGCATCGATTCCGATTTGTAAGTTGAAATGATCTTTACGGGTACGCACAGCCATCACAATTTCTTCTAAAGCGGTGTTACCTGCTCTCTCGCCTAAACCATTAATGGTGCATTCCACTTGTCTTGCACCACCTATCATCACACCCGCTAATGAATTTGCTACTGCCATACCTAAGTCATTGTGACAATGCACAGACCAAACCGCTTTATCAGAATTAGGAATGCGTTCACGCAAAGTACGCAACATGGTGCCGTACAATTCTGGCACTGCATAACCAACGGTGTCAGCAAAATTAATTGTGGTAGCACCTTCATCAATCACGGCTTCTAAAACGCGACACAGAAAATCCATTTCTGAACGACTACCATCTTCAGGACTGAACTCCACATCATCGGTAAATTGTCTTGCAAAGCGTACTGCTTGACGCGCTTGCTCTAACACTTGATCCGGTGACATGCGCAACTTTTTTTCCATATGCAAAGGAGAAGTCGCGATAAAGGTATGAATACGTTTTCTGGAAGCAGGTGCTAAAGCTTCTGCTGCACGTGCGATGTCTTTGTCATTCGCACGCGAGAGCGAACACACGGTGGAGTCTTTAATCATGGCAGCAATCGCTTTGATCGCCTCAAAATCACCCTGTGAAGAAGCAGCAAAGCCGGCTTCGATCACATCAACTTTTAGACGTTCCAGTTGACGCGCAATACGAATTTTTTCTTCTTTGGTCATGGACGCGCCGGGCGACTGCTCACCATCACGCAATGTGGTATCGAAAATAATCAGCTTGTTTGAATCAGCCATGCTGGGCTCCTGATGGAATAACTATGGGTTTGCATGCAATTTCACCTGTTCTTGTCTTAGCATGAACGAGGTAAAACACGAATTGTAGGGGAAAGGGAGTCTGCGCGTTAGCGCAGTAGATGCAGAAGTAGCAGACCAAGCAGGCCGCTACGTAAAATAATCGACGAGCAAAATGATGAACGTATCATAGTTTAAGCATAAGCGGATTCAGATAAAAGTGCAACCGCAAGCCCGCTGTTTAAAAATTCTTAGTGATCGTCTGGTGAGTCAGGCTCGGTCTGCACTATGCTCACAGGATTGCCTTGCATCCAACGCCAAATAAAGACGGCATAGCCAGACAAGCCATAGATCACAAATAAACCGAATAAGACTTTAGGTGGATCACTCGAGACCGCAACGAAAATTAACACGATCAAGAAAACTGCAATAAACGGTACCGATTTACGGAAATTGACATCCTTGAAGCTATAAAAAGGCGCGTTAGTCACCATGGTCAAACCGGCATACAAGGTAATCGTCCATGAAAGCCAATTGAAATCCTTACCTGCAATCCGCAGATCATCCATCAACCAAATAAAGCCCGCCACTAAGGCTGCTGCTGCAGGACTAGGCAAGCCCTGAAAAAAACGTTTATCAACAACAGTAATGTTGGTATTAAAACGCGCCAGTCTTAAAGCAGCGCCGGCGCAATAAACAAAGGCAGCCAACCATCCCAACTTACCCATGCCGCGCAATGCCCATTCATACATAATCAAAGCAGGTGCAGCACCGAAGGACACCATGTCGGACAAACTATCGTATTGCGCGCCAAATTCACTGGTGGTATTGGTTAATCGAGCAACGCGACCATCCACAGCATCCAACACCATCGCCGCAAAAATCGCCACAGCCGCATTCGAAAACTGCCCATTCATCGCCATCACAATTGCATAAAACCCGCAAAACAAAGCAGCAGTCGTAAACGCGTTGGGTAAGAGATAAATCCCACGATTACGCTCAGGTGGTGCAAATGGATCTGCATCTTCTGTTTTACGCAGTCGTCGGATAGGCAATCGTGGCAGCCTCAAACCTCTAGCATGACTAGATTTGACTTTTGATTTACGGTTATTAAAGAGTGACATGGCGTTATGGTATCCAAGTAACGAGGAGAGTTGAATCAGAATTCAGCAAGAATCGTTTCCGTCGCCGAGACTTTATCACCAACCACCACCAAAGGACGTGCTGTCAAAGGCAAATACACATCAACGCGCGAACCAAACCGAATAAAGCCGTAACGCTGACCGCGCGCTAAGACATCAGACGCATTGACATAGCAAAGTATGCGACGTGCAATCAAGCCTGCTACTTGCACACAAGTCACCGTTTCACCATTAGAAGCCTTAATGACTAAGGCATTGCGTTCGTTTTCTATCGAAGCCTTGTCAAGATCAGCATTCACAAATTTGCCAGGGAAATATTCGACTTTTTCAATCTTGCCGTCTACCGGTGCGCGATTCGAATGCACATTAAATACATTCATAAACACACTAATTTTCAAGGCCTCGCGATTGGCATATGGATCATGCGCCTTCGCCACCACCACGATACGACCATCAGCTGGTGACAGCACCGCCTTAGGATCAAGTGGAATCAATCGACCAGGATCACGGAAAAACTGCAAAACAAACAGTGCGATCA
The DNA here is from genome assembly GCA_041176585.1 of Pseudomonadota bacterium. GTDB lineage: Bacteria > Pseudomonadota > Gammaproteobacteria > Burkholderiales > Burkholderiaceae_D > Pernthalerella. Next base: position 763 of record JBEDCU010000195.1, on the reverse strand, counting down.
GCCAAAAAGGCAGTGACCAAGCACCTAAGGTAACAGATGCGATAAGAGCAACAATGACAGCAATCGCAAGGAACGGCCAGCCTTCGCGGGCAATGATGGGGTGGGGATAAGAATTCAAACCTGCTCCAATAAACTAGAAATTTTCTTTTATGAAAGATTAACTCAAGGAAAAATCTTCTGGATAACAAGTGTCGAATCATATCAGCTCAACGCATCAAACAGCCTACAACCACCCGAATTCAAGCCAGATTCAATAAAGAACTTATCCCTGTTCCTTGCCACCAATTTTTTCGAGCCAGAACGAAACGAAGAATCGGCATCCCAAAAAGAACTTAAATAATCAATCTTGATTGAATAAAGGTGAATTCCATGACCAGTATCGCTAAGCAAAATACCATCGATGCCTTATATGTGATGCATCAACCAGAAGCAAAAAAATGGGGAGTACGCGTGATTGACGGCAATGTACGTATCGCTACCTGGACTGATCGCTTAGGTTCATTCATCAACAACTTTCGCAACCCTAATCGTACGCGCACAGACTGGAATGAAAAAGCAAAGGAAGCGATCTCAAGTAAGTTATGCAATGAAATCACTTCATTTCAAAAAGAAACGAATGAAGATAGTATAAAAAAAAGATTCTATCTACTTATAACAAATATTAATTAAATTAATAAAGACGAAATTTTAAATTCAGCAAAAAAAATTATTTTTGAATCAAAAGATCTTGCTCCGAAACCTAAAGATGAGGCTGGATTTGAAG